>NZ_CP043762.1:300000-543320 GCF_008386395.1 Paenibacillus sp. 37
GCTTGAACTATACTAAATAAGGTCAAATACGCATCGATAATGACTAATCAAGTGACCACAGCGGGATAGCTGCTAGATGTAATGAAATGAATTTTTGCAAACTAAGGAATATAGCATGGTTTAATTTTAGTCTTTCGTTAGAGAATATCTTTAAATCTCCGTCCGCTTTGTGATATACTCTACTCATACATTAGTAACATGGATCTCTAAGGAACAGGCACACGCCACATTCCAATTCTACGTCCTTCAAGGGCGATCTGTATCACTTTTATTTGGTGATCATGTAGAATTCGGAAAGGGCAGGTGCCTTTTTTTGTTGTGTTGATAGGCTATACCTCTCTGAGAATAGGGTGACCTAAAGGTGACCTTAAAGACACCTTTAACACTTAGGTCCATCCAAAGAAACCAAAGGAGGTCTATACAAATCCATAAAACACGTATAAACGTACAACTCGCTCATAGGACTAAACCTCTTTTAATACATCCTAGTCCTGCTGCGTTCTCGCCGCTCATTTTTTGTTTGACTATTTAGCCTGCCTGTTGTATTGCCCTCCTTTTAACGAGGGTTTAGATTTGTAACTAAAAATCTGCTACTTTTATTGAACCTGGAACCCTCTTTGCGCGCGGCGCGCACTCACTCTAGCCCTAAAGAAAAGGTATAGATACGTATCTAGGTTTCAGAATTGAAAGTAGATCATAGATCCGTGTTTATGTGTCTCAGGGTTGAAGATCTCGTATAAAGGGGAAGGAAAAGGTGAGAAGTAAGAACGTATGCGAGAATAGTAAGAACTTTCCTGTGACCGAGTAGTACGATATAATGTATATATGGATGAGTTTTACAGTTGATGGTCTATTGCCCTTCCTCCCTCTCCATATGTGTTGACGATCGTTGCTCTTCGCATCTACTAAACGTTCATCATTTTTTTAGAAACAGATACATATACGCTTAGATTTGCGTTTCCATCGAAAGGTACTTGTGCGGTAAAGAATTTATCTCTGTCTCGAGATCGAAGCTTTTTCTAGTAATACGATTGTGTCGAAAGTATCTATAGCACGATAGGGAGAACGATACGCATACAGAGGGCGGATTTAGCTTGTGTAGTAAAAATCAGAAAACAAAAGGAGAATGAAAATGAATAAGGATTTTTTAGTAGCATTAACGGAGATTGAAAAGCAAAAAGGGATTTCAAAAGAAGTTTTGTTAGAGGGTCTTGAGGATGCACTCGTATCAAGTTACAAAAAGAAGTTCAATACGGCAACGAATGTGCGTGTCGATATTAATCGTACGTCTGGTGCAATGAAAGTGTTATCAAAGAAAATGGTTGTAGATGATATTATTGATGAACGAGTCGAGATATTGATCGACGAAGCTCGGCAGATCAACCCAGATGTCCAGCTTGACGAGTTTATTGAAATTGAAGTTACTCCGAAAGACTTTGGACGGTTGGCTGCTCAAACGGCTAAACAGGTGGTTATGATGAGAATTAAAGAAGCTGAACGAGCTCTCGTATTTGATGCGTACGCTGGTAAGGAAGAAGAGATCATCACTGGTAAGGTCCAGGGCATGGACTCAACTAACTTATATGTTTTACTAGACCATACCGAGGCTGTCCTACCTATCAGTGACTTGATGCCAAATGAAAAGTTTAAGCTTGGGGATACACTATCAGCGTATATCTCTCGCGTTGAACAAACCTCTAAGGGAACTTTGGTCATTCTGTCGCGTGTACACCCAGGACATCTGAAGAAGTTGTTTGAAACAAAGATCCCAGAAATACAAGAAGGAAAGGTCGCCATCAAATCCATCTCCAGAGAAGCGGGGATCCGTTCGAAGATTGCAGTTACTGCACTAGATCCAGATGTGGATGAAGTTGCGGTATGTGTAGGCGTAAAAGGGCAAACTATTCAATCCATTACCAGTGAACTCGGCGGAGAGAAATTAGATATCATTAAATGGTCCAAACAGATGGAAGAGTATGTTGCAAATTCCTTAGCACCTGCTAAAGTACTTGAGGTCCACATTTTTGACGATGAAGAGGATCCGACAGCACGTGTGATTGTGCCCAATAATCAGCTCACACTTGCGATTGGTTTGAAGGGGCAAAATGCACGTCTTGCAGCAAAATTAACGGGTTATAAGATGGATCTGTATAGTGAAGATCAAGCATTTAAACAATTCGGCCGTCCAGTAACGATAGTCGAATAGATTCAGTTCTTTCTACTCAGGGACAACGACACCTTGACTCCATACAATAATTTATAAGGTTAAAGGGTAACAAAGCAGGCACAAAAACGGTCGAAGATGAAGAAGTCCTCTAATTGCGTTTATAAACGTAAGAGCACCGTCTTGATCCAAATGATAGAACATGCATTTTCAACTTGCGATATGCATTTTTAATTTCAGTATACAGAGGAGAAGTACACATGCAGTTCCTCATAAAAATCGGAATTTGTTCGTTTATTCTTAGCATGTTTTTTGTGGCCAATCATATTCACGGCCTGATACCTCCAAGTGTTTACCGTATCTTTGGTACGATTGGGATATCTCAAATTATTATTTCTTATTACGTGTGGAAAGCTGAATCCTCTCGGATGCAAGGTCTTATGGATTGTAAACTACCACATGATGAAGTTGAAAAACCTACGATGACAGGACCTATGGTAAGAGGCGCTGTAGTTTCACTAGTATTGTGCGGCACTCTTTTAGTTCCTCATCTGATTGCAATAGGTGGGGTGTGGATCCTCACCTATGGAATTAGCTTTTTCGTGGTATATACGTTCCTTTCGAAATACATGGGCATTCGTCAAGACACAAAGACACTACGTCATAAACAATCTTTGTCACGTTCGTAATCAAACTAAAGGATCCGGAAAGTGAGGGAGTCTAATGCCAGTGAAAGAGGAGATTAAACTCGGTCCAGAACGCTTAGGGCTCAGTGAGAGAGATATCATGTACTTGCTCATCTTTCGTGAACTTCACAATCAGTCGGCATCTCCTTCAGATATCTTTGAGGTGGTCCGCGCGGAATTAAGTAATATACAACGAGGCCGAGCGAGATCCTATTTCTACAATGTAGTAAGTCAGATGGAATCATTCGGATGGATAACAACGATTCGGACGGAGAACAAAAACAATAAAAAATACTACGCTATTACCTCGGACGGTTATGCGAAAATAGATAGTTTTAAAGAATCATGTATGGATTCCATGAAGAGTTTAAAAAGTATGGCCGATCACTTTGATTTTCATATCTCGGGTACTGGTAAATCTGAACCCATTCAACTGAATACGCAGCAACGAAAAATGTTTAACCGATTAATTAACGTGCGACATTTAATCCGGTTCTTATTTTTAAAGATTCTAACTGAAGCCGAACATCGCCAAGAAAGTGGAAAGAAAGTGTGGTTACTTTTTAAAGAAAGATACGAATGGCAGCCTGCACAAGGCTATTATTACGAGGTACTTCGAGAAATGGAAGTAGACCAGGGATATGTAACAGGAAAATGGACGACAGATCGGCGTAGCACCTATATTTATCAAATTACGAGTCACGGGTTAGAGTCTATCGCAAGTGAAGCCGAGACTACGCTACACTTCGTACGACAGTTACAACACTATACACGTTTTATACTAAATTTGTTTCCTGATCGTAACAGTTAATGCCGGAACGAATTGCATATTAAATAGACTCAAAGCTGCATCTAAATCAGATGGGCTTTGGTAGGGTCATCTCAACAGGAGGAATTACGGGTGCAATCTTTAAATTTCGCACTACAACTGTTTAAAGATAGTGGCGTTCCATTCAAGCTTAGTGGCGAAGCGCAAACAGAAAGAGAACTGAAAGTAACACGTCTAGTTGTAACTAAAGATCATGTTTTACAAGGACATATTCAAACGTACTTAAATGTACTAGTGAACGTTGAAAAGAAAAAACAAAAAGGTCACAGCTCTGTGGTCATCTTATTTGACGGGTATGAACATGAAGCCAGAAGAATGTACAATGTGCCCGAGTTAAAATCTTGGATCCAAAAACTAGTGAAGAACAAACCATATCTGTTTTATTTTATCGCTAATATGAATGATCATTATGTTCATGATATGGCACTATGTTCAGTTACGACTTCAGCTTCTTTTATGCCTACATCTTTATTGGCGTATACGGGTAAATCCCCGGAACTTGAGCTAAACGGAGCAGATGTTACACCAGTGATTCAAAAACTGGCTAAATCAGCATTTATGTATGCCAAAAAGTTGAAGCACACGCCTGAAGAACTGATGGATCAATGTATAACTTTTCTGGATCATGTGAAGTACGAAGAACATTTAAAAGAACATAAGCGATTTCTTCAAGAGATCTAGATAACTTGCCGGTATGACGGAAAGCACCTCAAAGAAGGTGCTTTTTCTTTTGCCTCTAATGACGGTTTATGAGCAGTTTTAAGCCTCTTCACACAAGAACACCTAATACCAAGGATGAGTCTGAAAACGAGTAAAGCATTGACGCTGACTGCGCCTGCTTCCTATGTGATGCTTACGCTTCGGTGTATCAAGAGGACGTAAGCAAGGACTTTGCCGTTGTTTGTCGAATGACTGTATAGAGGTGGTTCATTGTGGAGGAATTAATACAAAAGATTACTGCATTTAGAGATGAGCGGGACTGGGGACAATTTCATAATCCCAAGGATCTGGCCATTTCTTTGAATCTCGAAGCGAGTGAGTTGCTTGAAATATTTCAATGGAAAAGTAACGAAGAAGCCATTGCGAAAAGCAAAGACAAACTTCAAGATGAATTGGCTGATGTTCTATATTATGTGTTACTCATGTGCAACGATCTTAATATTGATCCGAAGAAAGCATTAATAGAAAAGCTGAAGAAGAATGCAGAGAAGTATCCAGTAGATAAGGCATATGGCTCAAACAAAAAATACACCGAACTTCGTGGGAGTAACCAAGAATAAGGGTCCCTTTCCTTCATTAAGGCTGCATTGTTCATTCATAAAGTAGTAGATTAACTATCCGTGGGAAAGGTTAATCTTTTGGGTTTTAATTTGGATGGCTTGTTCACATTTAAGTAGAGACCACAGAATAAGAACATATTTAGCACGCTTCTGGACAGCATACAGGGTGACCTCGGTGTAAGATTACGGTATAATGAAATCAATTGAATACTCACAAAGCGAAGCACGCTTCTCCCTATGGGGAAGCGTGCTTTTTGCTCGTTATAGGAGGTTTACATGAAACTTATCATAGCTGAAAAAAAAGACCAAGCCCAACGACTAGCGGCTCCTTTTCCAACCAAAGGGGAAGGTTGGGGCTACATCGAGGTACTGCCCTGTCCGACATTCCCCAAGGGAGCTTACTTCTCATGGGCAGCAGGACACTTAGTTACTTTAAAAGAACCAGAGGATTATGATCCAACGTTTGAAAAGTGGAGAATGGAGCATCTACCCATACTACCAGGACCCTTTCAATTGAAGCCTGCAAAAGGGAAAGAAAAATTGTTCGCCCACTTGAAGAAATTGATTCAAAACAAGAGCTTTAACGAGATTATAAATGCCTGTGATCCAGGCCGTGAAGGTGAAGCTATCTTTACTCTGATATATCAACTTAGTGGTTGTAAAAAACCCGTGAAAAGACTTTGGACTTCTTCGTTAACGAAAGAAGCGGTTTTTGCAGCATTTCAGAAACTTCTACCCGGATCAGAAAAGAAAAATTTGTTTTATGAAGCATATGCTCGGTCATGTGCAGATTGGCTTGTGGGGATAAATACATCAAGAGCATACTCCATACTGCTTCGAGAGAAAGGAGTCAAAGTTGAAAAAGGAGAGAGCTTCTCAACAGGGCGTGTTCAAACGCCGGTTCTAGCACTTATTGTTGAACGCGAAAGGGAAATAAAGAGTTTTGTATCCACGCCCTATTGGGAAGTCATTGCAAACTTCAGCTTTAGCGGTATGGAGTATAGGGGGAAATGGTTTACAGGCAATCAAGACCGACTTATGGATCAGGGTAAAGCTGAGAAATTGGCCGCTTGGTGTTCAGGAAAAACGGCAGATATCGATGAGATATCTGTGGAGACTAAAGAGACTTTGCCTCCCTATCTCTTTAGTCTTTCCGCATTGCAAACCCTTGCAAATAAACTTTTTAAACTAAGTCCGAAAGATGTGTTAGATGCCTGTCAAACGCTATACGACAAGGGGTATCAGAGCTACCCACGTACGGATAGTAATCGGATTACGACGGAAGAAGCAAAGGAGTTACCCCGCATTCTTGAGAACATAAGTAAACTAGGGCCTTATACTCCTTTAATCCCTAAACCGGTTCCCTCTATTATGAATAATAAAAGATTTGTGGATGCTTCGAAAGTATCAGACCACTACGCGATTATACCGACCGATACAGCTCCAGATTTAAGCAGATTAAGCCATAATGAAAGACTGATCTATGACTTGGTTGTCAAATCAGTAATTGCAGCTCATTATGATAGTGCTATTCTGGAACACACCACGATCATCACGTATGTGGGAGATCAATTTTCGTTCATAACCAAAGGGAAGAGAATCATTCGAGACGGCTGGCGTCTCGTTATGAATACAGATGACCCTGACGAGAGCGAAGAAAGCCTAGATCTGCTTCCTAGTGTAGTGGAGGGACAAGTTGGTTACACCACCGATTGTTTTGTTAAAGAAGCCTGGACTTCTGCTCCTAAGCGTTTGACAGAAGGTAACCTCATCTCAATGATGAAGTCTGCCGGGAATCAGTTAGGAAATAAAGAGCTAGAAAGCATCATGCGCAAAACGCATGGTCTTGGAACAGAAGCGACTAGAGCAAGTATTATAAGCCGATTAAAGGATCAGAGTTATATTGAAATCAAAAAAAACTTGGTGTATCCCACCGTTAAAGGACGTACGCTTATTCAAGCTATCGGCCAATCTGCCCTATCTTCTGCCGAAACAACTGCAAAGTGGGAACAAACATTAAGTGAAATTGGTCAGGGGAGATTTACACATACTAGCTTTATTGATCAAGCCAAGAAATTGGCTACTAAGCTCGTTAATGATGCTGTGAACTCTGTTCATTCTATGGACATGCCCGGAGCAGTTAAGCCGAACTCAGCAACGACTAATAACGGCATTCCCATTTCACAACCTCCAGTATCTAGCTCACCGGTACAATCCATATCGTCGCTGGGGCATTCTGGTACTACACATATCGAGGGGGATCCAGAGCACCAAAAGTTCTTCATGCATAATGAAGTTATAGAAATTAGGGGGAATGCTACTGAATCTTCAGATGCTTCAAAACAGATTACTTCTTCTATTTCCAGTAGCCCAGCTAAGGCACCACCTATAACTGAAGCGCATTGGCGGCCGAAACGAAATGTGACCGCTGATCAAAACTTGGGATTTTGCAAAAAATGTGGCCAGCCTGTCATCGATAAAGGAGTTTTATATGGCTGTAGCGGATGGGAGAACACGGGGTGTGATTTCAAAATTAGCAAAACGATCAAAGGTAAAGTCATTGAAAAGGAAACTATCCTACGTATTCTGGAAACGGGATCGAGTGGCTTAATACGGGGATTTGTTCATAAGTCCAAAGAATCGAGTAAAAGCGATACCGTCTTTGATGCTATATTACAGTTTGACCAGACAGGCAAACTGTGTTGGAATTACCCAAGCACCGATGTGTTGAAGTTACCTGTCACCTTACTTAAATCTTCAACAGTCATACCCCCTTCAAATCAGGATTCAAAAAGTGCTTTCGCTGAGCTTGAAAGAGAAACAGCTAATTTGAAGTTACCTGCCAAAGTTATTCGTGTCACCTATGGACCTCGTGTAACGAGATATGAATTGGTACCAGCAGAAGGGCTGAATATATCCCATTTTAAGCGACTCAAGATGAATTTGAAAATGGCTCTGAAGGCTGAAGAGATTACGCTTTATCTCCCTATCCCGGGCACAAACGTAATTGGTATTGAAGTACCCAGTAAACTACCGTATACCGTTCATTTAAGACCACTTCTTGAGAATAAAGAATTTTTAGCTACACGAACTGCTCTAAACTTCCCTATTGGTATGGACATGTCGGGGGAACCTGTTTATGCAGATTTAGCCAGCATGCCGCATCTACTGATCGCAGGAGCTACAGGAGCAGGCAAATCCGTATTTATCAACGCTATGATCATAAGTCTTTTATACAGTGTGGGTCCGGATAAGCTTAAATTTTTGTTCATTGATCCCAAAATGGTCGAACTCTCTGTCTACGAAAACATCCCGCATTTGTTTGGCCCGATCGTAACGGATGTGAAAAGAGCAGGAATCGCATTGAAAAAACTTGTTGTAGAGATGGAAAAGCGATATGAACTTTTAAGCCACTATGGTGTGCGTAATATTGAATCGTATTACGATAGGGTACAATCTGTAGATCCTAACGCTCCTCGCCTACCTTATATCGTTTTAGTCATAGATGAACTTGCGGATTTGATGATGACAACAGGAGCGGATGTAGAAGAATGTATTCAACGAATTGCCCAACTTGCACGTGCAGCTGGTATTCATATGATCATAGCCACACAGCGCCCGTCTAAACAAGTTTTATCGCCTGTGATTAAAGCAAATTTACCCGTAAGAGTTGCATTCGCTGTTGCCAATCATTATGATTCTAAGGTAATTCTGGATGAGTCGGGAGCTGAAGATTTGCTAGGGAGAGGAGACATGCTATATCTTCCTAAGGATGGGGCAAAAAGAAGATTGGTTTCTGCTTATGTGTCCGATGTTGAAATTGAGAATATAGTATCTCACCTCAGTTCAAGTGGAGAGGGTCCTTCACGAGCTTTTACAAAACGAAATTAATGTATCTTCACTATCTGCATTTTGTACACTTTTTTTACCCGAGCCACGAAGATGGATATGACGACTATGAGTAACTACATATCGGAAGGTGGTTTTTACACGAATGGAGAGGATGTATCGAAGTTAACTGTAATCGATCTCAATTTAATGACTGTAATATGAAGCGAAAGAAGAGCGCGGCACCGAGGAACAACCAAGCTTTCCATGCAGTTTGCAGAAAGCCCCTGAATGAGAGAATAGAAATTACGCATATTAGAGAGACATATTTATGCACTCTTAAAGATGCAGCTGTGCCTGATAAGGATTGTTAAGTTGGTGAGGGGGAGCGCATTCGGTAACAGATGACGCACGCAAGCCTGTAACGTTAGCCTTAACGGAGCAGATTGTGAATTGCGCAAGTATTTCGGTAGGTTAACACCCCAAAACGATGAACGTTATCAACCCATGAAACGGCATTCCAGGGTTGTGTATCACGGCCTGTATGGTTCGCGGTTTTCTGCTTACCGTGAGATCCTGGTACATATAGCGCGGCAAACTCGTCCGTGTACATTCTTCTTACCGAATCTCTAACGCACTGATTCCAAAGTTTAAACTACGTAAAAAGAGCCGTAATGTTTAACGGCTCTCTTTGTTGTCTTCCGGTATGTATTCCATTACGTCCATAAGACTGTAGTCTTTTCCCGTCATCGCACGTAGAGTATCTATAATAATACTGAGAGTATTCAAGTCAACCCGTTTTGTTTTGCCGTCACACAAGTCATAGATGAGGTTAGGTCTAACTTTAGCCTCCCGCGCGAGGGCATTTCTGCTTACATTTGCCGCGTCTATTGTTTCCCCTAATTTAATTTGAATCGACATTGCCAATTCCACCTTTCACCTCCCATCATACCCTATCGATAAACAATTTAAAATAATCACTTGACGATTAACGCCTGCCGATATATAATTAAACAACCTTTATCGTTAGACGTTAAACATAAAGTGTTAAACTCCTGATAATATTTTTTTTCGATACTATTCACAGTAACATCGTATTGGTCCACGATTTATCCGCATGGAGGAAAGAAATTATTTCGAACATTACTGTAATCGAGAAGGTAGACGACTTTGATGGATTCATCCGTATTGAGTACGGTGTCACACTTTTAGATGAGCATTACGCTATTAACATTCACCCTGACTATAATATCGCTGTTATGGAGCGCGTTAGCTTTGTTGGAGTAAAGTACCTCACGACTTACGGAGAAATCTTCGATCAAAAGGTCGGTGACATTAGTTTCACCCATAACATCCGCGAAATGATCGCGGTTGAATTACTCCAAAAGCTTATTCCCCAGGAGGCAACTTCATCGTAACGCACTTGTCGTCCGGAAAGCAGCTAGTTATTCTATCGGGAGCATTTCGGGGGATTCTCGGATTGAATCCGCGTACAACCGAAGGAGTCTGATTTATTATCGGAGGAGGAAAGTATAAATGATTGCAACTACAAATATGCCAACTACGCGTAACAACTGGGAATATAACAATTCATATAACCGTAACTTTAACCATATGCTCATATTCGTTTACTGTCTTGTACTTATCGTGAAGGAATTGATCGCCTAATGACAGCGAAAGTTGAACTCGAACTAGCTTCGATGGTACTTGGCCCATTTGATGAGGATCACCAGTACGTATTGTATGAAGGCTATGTATTGAATGGCCGCCACATTTTCATTATGGATTCTGGCGACCTTTGGTTGCGCCAGGTACACAAGGCTCCGAACATGGATCACCTTTATATCGACGGAGACTCCAGCGGGCTAATTATTGCCAATGAAGTAGAAGGCATGGACGTCCGCTTACTTATAGAAACGATTATCACGGAATTGATGCAGATAAACGGTCTCCAGTTCCTTCTCGATATCATGCTATGGACGAAGGATCGTAGCGACCTGAACCTCAAGCTCGAACACCTTCGATGAACCTAACAGCCCGAGAACGATGACGTACGCCATGGAAACGTAATGTACTGAGTTAGTGGGGCTGAACGCTGACATGGATCCCTATGCAGTTCGTAGTTTATCCGGACTTTACCGCGCCAACGGTTGGTCCGGTGCTTATAACGCGATTGAGAGGCAGCCTGTTAATCCGGAACAGGCACCGTTTGTACGTTTAATATTCCTATAAATAACAACGTTAGTTCCTGTTTATTTTTTTGCAAAAAATTATATACTCATGTCCCCAAATCAGAAAAAGTGTCCTACCCATATATAGGGGGATTCTTAAAAATACCCTAGACTCTAATCGGTCGGCATTAACAAAGCTACGAAAATTTTTCGGAAAATGTGTTATAAGAGATTGGGAGTCGTTTAGTACGAGCATATCCGTGGTTGACGTGAGCGGAGGTAATGTCATTGAATGAAGTAAATTCAATATGCTGTCTCAACTCGTATATGTATATTTTCATTCTGTAATCCTACGTTCTTCCTCATGATAACCACAAGGGTGTGGTATTCTCTCAAGCATACATATCCCGTTTGGAGGTTTTACGATTTTATATTAAAATGCTCACAAGTTATACACTTGCGAGCATTTTTTCGTGTTGTTCCATAACTCTGAAAAGGCTTGGATCTTCTTCAAGACATTGAATGAAAATCTCAACGATATAGGGATCAAATTGATGACCAGCGTTATTTCGAAGTTGCTCTATAGCGTAGTTTACATCTAAGGCAGGCCTATAGGACCGACTGGTTGTCATTGCATCGAAAGCATCGCATATGGAAACAATCCTTGCGGGCAGAGGAATCTCATATCCGGACAACCCTCTCGGATAGCCCCTTCCGTCCATTCGTTCATGATGATAGAGAACGATCTCACTAACACCTATAGTTCGGAGCTCTTCAATCTCATTAATAATCTGAAATCCATATTCGGGATGCTTACGAATAACAGCAAATTCAGATTCAGTAAGCTTTTCTGTTTTAGAAAGGATGTTCTCAGGGACTCCTACCTTTCCGATATCATGAAGAAGCGCACCAATCTCTAAATAATAACTTTCACTTTCATTAAGCCGTAATTTTTCAGAAAGTGCCTTTGCGTATCGGCTGACATTTGTTGAATGAGAAGCTGTATAAGGATCTCGAGCATAAACCAGTTTAGAAAGAGCGCTAATTGTATCTTTAAAGAGTGTGCTCATATTCTCATTTTTTCGGATCAGTTCATGATTCATCGCATTAATTTGATGATTTTGAAGTTTTAATGTTGCTGTCAATTGGTTAAATCCATTTTCCAAAATACTAAATTCATCCCCTTTAGGATGAGCTCTATCTACAGAATTTCTGACTGAAGCTGTATCAAATTTTTTAATGACCTGTAATAGCGGCTTCATAATAGGTCCTGCAACCATATAATTTACGCTGGAGATTAAAATAAAGCATGCAGTATACTTTAGGATCTCATAAGATAAAATCTCAACTGTAAACCGATCATTACCTACAATATACCCGCTGAAAAGGTTCACTGACATTAGAAGTGTCGTTGCCATAATGCTAAAAAGAGTAGCCATTTTGATCCTCACAGCCATCTGAATTTCCCTCCCAAAACAAAAAAAGCCCACAGCAATCCCTTTGGATTACCGTGGTGCTTCCACGTTTGATATTTTATTATCTATATTATACCAGAATATAGTTCGTAATCAAAATAAAAGATTTCCCCAAAAGCACCCTGAATTAAGCTGACAACTCTCGAGATAGTGGAGGCTTTCTTTGTATGAGGAAAAGGACCTACCTATTCGTTGAAAAAATAACTCTATTCATTCTAGTACGATTCAAGTATACTATGGTTAATTGAATACACGGTTCTGGAAGCACCAGAGGTTTAGCCGATCGAGAATTCTCGATTGACGTGCCTTTGGTGTTTTTTTGTTGTTTGTATGAGGTACTCTATACGTTCGCCCTTGGAATTGTTGTTGTGGTAGTCAAATAATCAAACAATAAAGACGATTTCAAACTTGTCTGATTGTAGATGAAAAATGTACAACTGGTACTCCTTAAGAACCACCTACAGGAACGGCATTCAATTTATTCCTTATTAACCTAAAGAGAACATTTGAGACATAACTTTGAACATTTCGAACAAATATACTTTAATAGTCCTATATGGATTGGTATATTAGTCATGTCCCTAATAGTTCTTTAGGATTACGTCAATGAGAGGTGCATGCAAGATGTATATGTCCAACGATTCATATTTAGAAAGAGAAAATCCACTAGTGCGAAAAAATAACGAAAATCTCTATGATCAAATTAAGCTCTGCATTATTTCCGATTATTTCCCAAGAACACTTTCCAAGCTCCCTAGTGGCACGATGGAATTCTTTGTGAGAGATGGAGAACTCGCAATTAACTATCACACTACAAAAATTGGACTCAGGGGTCCCAAGCAGGGATTAGCAGGCGAGGGGATGAACCGTAGCAAACTGCTAACATTGTTATTACTTTTAGAGGATCAAATCACTGGACATCCAGCAATTGATTATGGAAGCATCACAATTACATACGAACTCCTTGAAAATGGTGAAGTAGATGGAGAAATCGAGTTCAAAACACAAGTAAACCACCGGCGACGCTAAGTACTTTGTGTACGAAATTTCAAGAATAGATCACTAGCATCCATATAGTTTTTTTTAGTTAAAGGGACTTTTTCAGAAGTATAGTCTAATGAAACGTTATAATTTTTTGTAAACATACCATCAGGTTGTATAGCCGTGATATACAGTATGTTAATGAGATAGCTTCTGTGCGAATATACTAAGTTTGGCGAACACATTTCCTTAATCTCTTTAAGGTGTGTACTCGTCTCAACAGTTGTTCCATCTTTGAGGTGAACAATGTATCTATTACGATACTGTTTATCCTTCTCAACAAAGATGATCTGATTCTCTGCGACAGTTACATCACGGTAATTCTGCTTTAATACAACCCAGTTTATAGCTTCTGCTACTTCAGCATCAATTAGCTTTTTTGCATATATCAGTTCTTTAGCTTTGTTAATCGCTCTCTTAAATCGATTTTCGTTCACGGGCTTTGTTATATAATCAACGGATTCAAACTCAAATCCGGCTAATAGATGTTTAGGACTGATAGAGCCTGTAACGAAAATGATTTGCGGATGAACACCCGATTGCAATACTTCTTTAAAGGCAGTTATACCGTCCATTTTTTTTAGTCCTATATCTAACAAGATAATATCCGGTTTATGTAATTTGGTTTCCTCTATTAAACGTATCCCGGATGATACACAGGAGACGACGAATAAATCCATTTCCTCTAAGTACTTTCTCAACAAAGACACTTGATGTATGTCGTCTTCTGCAATTATTACCTTATATCTTTGTTGTTCCACAAACTAACCTCCTATGCTGAATTACCTGACTAGCTTTAGATTACTGCATAACTCTACTCATGATTACCTTCAACGAATAGCATCTGTACTTCTTAAGAACCAAATCTGATTTTAGTAAGACGATGTTTGAAAAATTGTTTAGATATCTAAGGATCAAGTTTTTTGTTGAACCGATATTTTACATTTGGCTAGAGATTTAAAAATGCTTCGGAACCACACGGTCACCATTGAAATTGAAGGTAATACCTTTCTTAGTCACAAGAGAATAATACCTTTTACTCAAGTTCATTTGTGTCGTATTGTGTCGAAGACTGTACAATAAATAGTGGGTATACTTAAAACTTCATCAAACAACGAATAAAGATAATGATTAAATTATCTATTTTGATTTATTTCCATTTAAAATAGAAAGAAAGTAAAAGAGATCATTATTCTGCTGCTCATCCTTACAAGAATATTATAAAAATAACCATTTCCTTCCTAGAACAAGGTAATGGTTATTTTGGATTTTCACCCACTATGTTGTGATATCAGTAAAAATCACACCATGATAAGCTTCAATACGGACGTGTTCATTTCTACATAATCTTTGTGACTCTTCAAAGGAAAAAAGACTGTCAAATTGGCTTTGTATTATAACAAACAAAGCCTTCAATCGTCATCCTGCAACCCTGCCTCTATAAAAGAACGCACAATATTTATTGGATTGGTTTCTTCATATAAGAATTCAGATTGACCGCCTACTAAAATAGCGCGCAAGTACACGTTTCGCATATCATTGTTTGTCTGAATACCACTTAATTTAATATATCTTTTGTTCTCATTAACTGTAGTAAACCAAACATTCTGTGGGGAGAGCTTTTCTAGAACTCTCAAGTTATGAGAAGTAAATATAAGTTGACCTTTACTATGATTTTGGAATATTTCGATAAGTTCACCAAGCAGGTATTCAAAAACTCCTTCATCAAACTTATCTATGACAACAATTGTTGAAGGATTGTGAAAAGCAGATATAAGAGAAGTAGTTACAGCGAATAACTTTAGATTTCCAGCCGATTCAACTTTTAATGGTAAAATTTTATCCTCTTTAATTGAAATAAATTCTGCTCGGACTCCTTCTTCTCCATTAGTTAAGGTTGTGGTTCCCATATTTTTAAGCTGTACTTTCAATCCTGGAATAATCGCGCTCAGGACAACATTGTTTCTTTCAATGACATTTGCGAGATTTTTGTAATGTTCTTTAGATAAGGACACGGGATGATTAATATCATAGGTGCTGTTTTCCATTGATTTTGAACTTAAATCATGAAATAAATAAGATGGGAACATGCCTTCTTGCAAGTTCTTTATTACTAATAGATTTTTAGAAAGATGATCCCTTAAGGCTCGATAAATTACTAACTCCGGACCATCAAAAAGTTTATCGGCTTGGCTTGTGACTATTTTACCAAAAAATAATGAACCTTCTACTTGATCAGATAGTAACTTCATACCCTTTAGAAGAATCTCGTCTTCTTGTTTTGGTTTACGGCTTAATTCAATTGGTTTTCTTTCATCATTTTCGTAATGGAACATTTTACGGTACGATTTTTCCTTAGTGCTCACACTCTCCATTTGAACAACCATTTTATCTTCTCTATACTCCAAACTAACTTTGTATTTAGCTTTGAACCAGTTTGTATCTTGTTGTAGCAAAAATTCAAATTCCAGAGAGAGTTTTTTTTCACCCTCATAAATTAACCGTTGATTCTTACCTGGAAGTTTCTGACCATTAAGTAAGTTCTTTAAAATTGACAATGCCTCAACTACAGCAGTTTTCCCTGAACCATTTTGACCATAAAAACCTACTACTTGTGCATCCAAAATATTATCTTTGTTAAAATCTAAATCAACTTTACCGTAACGAACATTTTTTATGTTTTGCATCTCTATGGATAAAATTTTTACTTCACAATTCAAATTTAACACACCACACTTCCTTAACTTCCTTAACTTCTTATACATATAATATCGCTTATCGAGAATCAAATACATTGTTTTCAATAGGAATTATGGAATAACTCAATTACAAAAAGATTATTTTTTGGTTTAGTTGTAGTTTTATATTTAAAATATTTGAAATATCAATTTTCATCACAGGTAAAGATCGAAATGGTTTAGAGGATAAATTTTAGGTTGTCGAAATAAAACAAAATACTAAATTTTGAGAGACTTTTCATGCTGCATGTAGAAATTAGTATAAGACGGACCCATGATTTTTTCTTTTAGGATGTTTTGATGTGAGGAGATTTTGTAATTTCTATTGCATAAGCAGAGCCCAAAAAATGTTGATTTCAAGTACACCACTGCGAATTTTTATATCTTGAGACCTAGATAAACATATTCCAAATTACCTAATTATGTTATAATCCTTTACGGTACAAATTTACTAAGGAGGATGAAATGGGAAGAATAATTTTATACATTATTGTTATAGCATTCATAATTGCTGTAATCACTAAGTTTTTCTATCTTCTTGTCGCTGGTGCTCTAGGATACTGGGCATATAAGCAATTTAAAAAGAGTCAAGCCAAGGGAACTAAGCAAACACTGACTTATGTCTTAGGAGCGTTTGCAGGAGTGTTTCTAATCCTCTTTTTAGGATCTTTTTCTTCCGAAACAGCAAACAAGACAGAGCCGATCGCTGTGGTTGATACTAAAGAGGACAGCTCATCTAATACTGAGACAAAAAGCAAAGTTTTAGAGACATCCCAGAGCTCAGATTCCAAAGGAAAACAAACTCAAGGTACCCAAAATAATCATAATAGGCTTCCTGCTAATTTAGTTGAAGTAACGGACGGCGACACGTTAAAAGTTACGGTAGAAGGCAAAGAAGAAAAAGTTCGTTTACTGCTTATTGATACACCGGAATCCGTTCATCCAGAGAAGGAAGAGCAGCCTTTTGCTAAAGACGCATCCAACTTTGTAAAGAAGCAGGTTGCCAAAGGTAATATGGAACTTGAATTAGATGTTTCGGAACGCGATAAATACGGGAGATTGTTAGCATATGTATGGATAGATAATAAAATGCTAAATGAGCAACTACTCGAATATGGGTTAGCTCGTGTTGCTTACATAGATCCACCGAATACGAAATATGTAGATCAATTTGAAGAAATCCAGAAACAAGCACGTGTACAAGCGAAGGGGATATGGAGTATAGAAAACTATGTCCAAGACAGTGGCTTTGTTGAACCTAAGCCTGCGATTGAAGAGCCGGTTGTTGTCACGCAAACACCAAGTGTTGAAAAGAACAACGAAGTTAAAAATGAACCAATTGTAACGAATGTTTACTATAAAAACTGTGATGCTGTCAGAGCCGCAGGAGCTGACCCGATTTATGAAGGGGAGCCTGGGTACAGTCGTAAACTTGATCGTGATGGAGACGGTATTGGTTGTGAAAGATAAGTAGTCAACTATCTCAATAATGGATCAGATACATTCAAGCGGATAATTTTATCTGGCTTAAGTATCTTTATCAGTTTTTGAAACTTTTGAAGGGTTGTGTAGAAGTGAAGGAATTAAAGAGAAGAAATATAGCATTATCTATTATAATTAGTTTGATGGTCGTTGTATTATCTGCCTGTGGTAAGCCAATAACGGAAGAACTTTATTCCGAGACCGTCTCACAAGATGTGAAGAATAGCACTCAACTTACACAAGAGGAAAAAGATTATTATAGCAAAGCAATTGAGAACGCAAATAGTGAAAGTGCAGATCTTTCTACTAAAACAGTTAGTCAAATCATAACTGGTGAAAAAGAGAGACAGCTAAAAATAGAGGAAGAAGAAAAAAAGAGACAAGAAGAGATTAAACGTAAACAAGAAGAAACGGAAAAAGAAAAACAAGTTCAGCTTAAACTTTTGAATGAGTCCATAAAAGTTGGCTTAATTAAGAAAAGTGTGACATACGCAGACACGGATAAATGGATTTTCAGAGATATCATTAACATGACACTTGATTTGAATAATATTTCTGACAAAACAGCCAAAGGATTTCAAGGCGTCATCACTTTTCAAGACATGTTTGGAAATGAGATCAAATCACTTAACGTAAAATACGATAAAGCAATTAAAGCTGGTTCATCCGCTTCTTATGATGGTAGCTTTGAAGTGAATCAATTTATGGATGAGGATAGCGAGCTACGGGATACACCACTCGAAAAGATCACAGTTGATTTTCAGATGGACCAAATCATCTTTGATGACGGAGTTACTGTAAAGCGTGGCGATATTGAGTGAAATATTACACTACATCGATCATATTGTGAGAAATTTATTAGAAGAAAAACTTAGAAAACAATAAAGATTGTTTTGCTAAAATATTATCTCAAACTGAAAAGTGACACGCCTTTAATAAAAAGGCGTGTCACTTTTTTTATAAACCATTATGAAGACTTTATGACGGTTCTATTGTAAGTTGATGATCAGCATTTATAGAACTGGCTATACATTCACAAGGCAAGACTCCAATTTTATTGATTTCACCAATTTTCCATTCTTTCGTAAAGGAAATTAGTTGTCCCTCTTCATAATTACTGAAAGACACTTTAGTAGATCTTCTTTCATGCCCAACCCATGGATAATCTTGATCAATAATATCCGTTGGTAGGTGATGGATTGATATTCTATGGAATTCACCTTTAATGATAACGCCACACTCGATAACTTTCTCCATTTTTACCCTCCTTCTTAAAAGATAAAATACCATTTGCACAGCTCATATAAAAATATCTAAGCTGAGTACTACACATACAAGCTTTGCCCAAATCAAGTTCTACAACATTATTGTTTCATTTCTGATCACATTTTTATTCAACATTATTCTTCTTATCAAATAATGTGATTTTATTTATTCATTATGTAGAAACTGGATCAGAACCTACTGAGACATATTCTTCAATTCGTAGTAATAAAACTCAACCAGAAGCTTGGATTTACAATCATTTATTCTTTCAAATTCAGTACTTGTTAATAAAATCAATACCTCTAATACATATCCTTTGCTACCCCATATTATCGAATAACTACAGCTTTTCAAATAAGAAGTGTGTCTAATGCTCATTCATTTGTTGCGGCACCTTCCCACCTTCTCCTTAAAAACCATTGCTTGCAAGCAGTGTATAGAATCAGGAAATTAATCGGATATTAATATCAAATAATTTCTAATTTGGAGGGGAAAATGACAAAGCCTGTAGCTGTATTAATTATTCATGGACTGGGCATGCAAAAGGAAAACTTTGCAGAGCCTTTTATCCATTCATTAAGAGAATCGTTTAAACAAAATAATACTCTGGAGTTCACTCAAGAGCCACTCGTCATAAAACCCGTTTATTGGGCTCAAATATTTGAGGGGAGAGAAGAAGAATTAAAGTGTAAGTTATTCCATGGTCACGACTTACATTTTGAAAAGCTAAGACATTTTATGTTTCACTATCTGGCCGATGCCGTGGCCTACCAACCCCTGGAGGTTAATGATCATAATTACATGGCGGTGCATGACACGATCAGTACGGCTCTTCATGAGTTATCTGAGGAGGCAGGTTATGATGCTCCTCTTTGTGTAATATCTCACAGCCTAGGTACCGTAATCGCAAGTAATTACTTCTACGACAGACAGAATTCAGCACAGTGGAAGCCAAAAATAATCAATGCTGATTCAGCGCTTGAACGTGGAGACACCTTAAGCTTATTTTATTCCTGTGGAACAACACTGCCTTTATGGAGCTTACGTTATAAAGATTTTGATAAACCTATTCAAGTTCCTAGTCCTACATTTGCGAGTTCTCAACCTGATTTTGCGGGAGAATGGGTGAATTTTTTTGACAATGATGACATCCTGGGTTATCCCCTCAGACCCGTCCATCCAGCCTATGAAAAAGTAGTTAGTGAAGACATACAGATGAACGTAGGCGGTTTGAAAAGTCGCTGGAATCCGCTTAGTCATAATGGATATTTCTCAAGCCAAAACGTAATTGATCGTATAGTTCAAGGTTTGACAAAAACTTGGGAAACCGTAAATAAGAATGGTCAAGCATGAACATTAAATCAACTATACAAACAATCACTATGATTTGTATAACAGGAAAAATTTTCAGCTTATGTACGGACAAAGGAGATTAATTAATGGCATACAATTTGAATGAGATTGTTCAAATCAAAAGAGAGATCGAAAAAGAATGGAGCAAAAAGTTAAATGTGAACAATATTGATATCGGATTAAAGTATGTAGGTGGGAAGTTAACCGATCGGATAGCAATTCGCGTGTATGTGGATAAGAAAGAGAACGTATCGCCTAAAGATGAAATACCCAGTTCTGTATCTGGTATTCCTACTGATGTAATAGAGAAAATCGAAACATTCGAGCTTCGTGTTTTAGAAATGTCAGAGGAACAGACAAGAATATCGGAGATGGGTCAGCGGTTTGATCCCTTATGTGGTGGGATACAAATTGGGCCTTGTCGAAAGGTAAATGGGAATTCGATTAGAGGTACGTTAGGAGCCATTGTTCAAACGCAGGAAGGTAAGCTTTGCGCATTAAGCAATTTCCATGTTCTTTGTGTTGATACGGATTGGAAAATTGAAGATGCTGTCGCACAGCCCGTAGATATTGCTGGGTGTCCTACAAATATGGCTGGCAATCTTCTTAGTGGGACTCTTTACGGAAAGTTTGGTAAGACTGAACGAGTAGTAGACGCTGCAATAGCAGAAATAAAGGATCGAAATGTTACCTCAAACATTCCTGGAATTGGGAAAATAACGGGTTTCGCTTCACCAGAAATTGGATCACGCGTTCGTAAAGTGGGCATGGTTACAGGGTTGACATATGGAAAAGTGGAAGGCGGGCTAGAGAACATGAGCGTTATTCCCTATGGTCATGGTATCGGAGATGTTACGTTTAAAAACTCTATTCGAATCACAGCAGACAAAGATCATAATGAGATTTTTTCCCGAAATGGGGATTCAGGCGCCATTATCGTGAACGAGCATAACCAGGCAGTTGGCCTTTTGTTTGCTGGAACGACAGACAATTCTATAACTTTGGCCAATGATATCCAGGAAGTGAAACAAACCTTTCAGATCACGATGTATGGTGGTGACGAGTGATGGGGGCATTAAACAAAGTTAGTGAGAAGAGCGGGGTCCTTATTTACGGATCAGAGAGTAAATCCGTGGGATATTTAATGGAATGGACAGAAACGGAAAAAGAAGCACCTCCTTCACTAACCTTCCCCGAAGCTTGTTTTAGCCACCAAGGGTACATGATCTTTGTTACCGATAGTTTCGAACAACTCGACGCTAAATCAGTGGAAGTGCTTACTTTTCTTAAAAACCAGCTTAACATGGATCAAGGTTATGTATGGATAAGTGATCTTGAAAAACTTTCTACAGAAACAGTGACTTGGTTTGTAGCGAACCAACGTACCGGAGACATTCAAAGGAACGCTGTTGTTCCGATCGGGTACGAGTGGAATCTTTCTGTCTCAGCAGGGGTAGAAATACGACTGGATCATGCAGAAGAGCCTGAGCAAGCAGAGCTGGTTTTTCACTCTGGGCCAATATCCTTTACGGGAGAATCATCTTTGCAATCTTCGACTATTCAGCAAATCAGGATTCCATTGGTAGGGGAGTGGTCAGGTTGTGTCTTAATTGATAATCTTTCCATTAGAGCAGAGTCTCTGATCTTAGATCTCGGGGTTGGATTCCGATTTGTTTCCCCAAATGTTTCTTCGGACACTTGTCATCAATTTGTTCATTATCCACTTGTGGCCTATGACCAAAATACAGACGTACTTATGCATGCATGTATCGATCCGATTTCGGCACTTTCACCTACAGATGATAGAGGTTTTGTTAAACCAAAGATTAAAACTTTCTTTGCTGTGTCAAAAATGAATGCAAAAGGGTTTACACAGCAGCTTAAGAGCTATCTAGTTACTACGAACGGCGAACCCATATGGTTAGAGCCCATCGATTCGGATACCATGTTTGCGGAACATCAGCCTAGATTTGTGTTTCACAGTGGACCAGATAAAGAACCTTTTTTAAGTCCGGCTGGTGACTTTCAGCTTTCCTTAAAGAACAATTCTTCCTCTGATACTCCAGTAGAGCTGGTCTGTGGATTATCCGGATTAGAGTACCTTATCGTTCCACAGGGGGGAAGTTTGCGCTTTAAGCCCTTTATGCCTGCATACGCTTTTCATTATGATCCAACTGAAACAGATAGTCACGATGACTCCACTCTTAAACAGGAGAATCTGTTAGTAGCGGATTTCACCACATCCTGGCTCAGCATAGCACCTGTGGAAGGTGAAATCGATACTTCAAATCAATACGTTTCTCAACCAACAGGATCTGTATTGTATGGGAATTCATCCACTGAGAACCAAGGGGTGAATTTGTTAAACTACAAGCCCGCCCCTGTACTTATAGGTAATCATACTGATCATGCATTTCCATTGGTTCCCTATTCCGGTATGAGTTTTGAACACGAAAACAGTAAAGAAGAGCTACTTCGATTTGAACAACATATTCTCTCACCAGCAAGGCGATACTTTTTGTCGACATTGTTAATTCGAAATGATGCTGAAAATCCTCCTCCGGAGGAATATCAGGCAACAACTCCAAACGGCTTACTCATACGGTTGAACGGTAGCCGGTTTGAAAAAGTTTTGTTGACTAAATCTAAAGACACGGAGTTTTGTTTTGAACGCCCTGATGAACATCTTCAGCAAGCGTTGCAGACCAATCAATTGTTCCTGGTTGCCACGACCGATGTTCACCTCGGCAAACCAAAGGATCAGGCTGGAGAAGGCCCCGTATTCAACAATATAATCGATATTGATGACTGGAAGTTTGATATTAACGTGGACAATAGCATGCTGGATGACGTGGGGTACCAAAACGTACTGATTATGAAATCACGCGTTGGTCCTGGACAAACGCTCTCCGAGTTGGTCAAACAACCAAAAACATGGACCCAACCCGAACATTTTATTCAATCTACGTACGAAGGGGTCGACGTTACAGAATCGGGTGATATTCCAGCATTGTCCCAATGGTTAAATGAGTATTTTATTGATGCTGCTGCAGAAGAGGCTGTGGATTCTACACTTTCGCATTTTAATCAAATCGTTCACGATCCGAATTGGACAGGTGTGATTATTCTGCGTCCAACTATAAAAGCTTTTCCGGATGAGATATCAAATCTAAAAAATTTGATTGTTTCGAATAATAACACTCCAGATCCTCAGATCAAAGTTTACGGACATCATATTGGATTCGAAACCATGGTATCAGAGGGACTTATACCTGCTCTAGAAAGCCGCATTTTTGGTTTAATTCGATATCAGGACGACAAATATAATCCAAGTACTCCTCAAACTCCAGTGCAAGTGGATGAAGAATGTGATTTTAGACTGCTTCATTTACGATTGGTTATTAGGGAAAGCAAAATAAAGGATTTTTCGTGTAAAGGGCAATTGACGATGAAAAATTGGTTTTCACAAAATGTCCTTGGTACTGGTGAAAGAGATATGCCATCATCAGGGCGAGCGCATGCCATACTTCTAGAGGGATATCAGCAACGCGTAAAGGGTAAGGGAGAACATCCAATCTGTGTATTGGAATCAACCGGTCCAGTAACTTTTTATATGCGGGAAAAAGGAAGTGTGCTTAAAAATGTGACCGTAGAAAAGGTCACATATGAATCAGTTGATCAAGAGGCCCGCTTAAGTGTGTCTGGAAATATAGGGTTTAACCAAATTAAATTGCGTGGAGGAAGCCCTTTTGATCTGTGGACCTTTGGTAAAGATGGGCTTCAGTTCTCTCAATTGATTATCCAGAAACGAGATCAAGCCTGGAACGTAAATCTCGAACAAGCTTCCTTTAAGCCAACGGCTCCAGTGGAATCCCATGAAGATCGCAGTTTGTTTGACAGTTTGTCCATGGAGCTTATTGGATTCTTGCCTAACAAACAAGGCTCTATCTCAGATTTGGGATTCATCCGAGTGACGACGACATCAGATTTCTTTGATGTTGGGCTTGATGAGCGTTTATGGAATGGCCTGAAGTTCAGGCTTCAGGCAGGAACGGCAGGTAAATTAAGTGACAATAAACTGTTGGAAGCAGAGTTGTTGCTTGCCTGGGGAGCAGGTAAAGATAATCAACCAGATCGGTATGAGACAACCGTAGGTTTAAAGCTTGGCGGGAGCAAACGACAGTTTCAAATACAAAATGTACTATCTCTCCAGTTTGAGGATCTTGTCTTGAATTATATACACGAACACAAACGTTTTGAACTCACACTCAGTGATGCGTATATACGGTTTTTGGGCCTTCGCTTACCACCAAGAGGCAGCATGGCTCTTAAATGGTTTGGCAGTGGAGAGCAAAACCAACCCATTGGATGGTTTGCGAAATACCAATAACATCGAAGAAAGGGGATCACATGAGTCATTTTACACAATTAGTGGAGCAGTGGAAATCTTTTGATGGAGAAACGGTGGATATCGAAAAGGAATTATTTAATGTACCTGAAATCGCCTCCTTGCTACGTCCGTATTCACCGTATATACAATGGACTACGTTTAATACAGTAGTGGAGATAAACCCAAGTATTCTTACTGCAAAGGGTAGCATCAAGGCGTTTGGAGATGTGGATAGTACATTTTCCGTTTCAATAGAAGAAACCCAAAACGAACAACTCTCAATTATTTTCAACTTGAATACTGCAGAAGAAATGACGTTTAGAATAGGTGGGATATCGTGGCTTCTATTCAAAAACGGACTTATTCATATCACAGGAAGCCAAAGTGGAGATCCAACGCCGCAAGGATCTATTTCTTTTCAGATATTAGTCGGCTCTACTTGGGTGATGCTGCAAGTCCCTAGTCTTGAAGCAGGAAACAAACGAATATTTCAGTCAATTCAGTCCTTTCCTATTTCTGCTTTGCGTAATTTGGAACCGGTATATGGTGCAGGTAGATTCGCTCATAAGCTTCCTTTTACCACAGGAGATGCTGAGGTGACACTTGAATTTGATGAACAACAAAAACAAGTGCTTAGTGTATCAGTTAAGTTAAATACAGGAAGCTTTATCCTTGCGGACAGAGTGAACGTGGCAAACGGAAACTTGAATCTAAGCGTTCATCGACGGGATGCAGGAATAGAGCGAAATCTCCAATTCAACACTACGTTGTCTACCGTCTCAGGTGCATCTCTTGAGATGACGTGGCGTTATGAAGATGAACAAGGTCTTTGGAAAATTAGACAGTCAGACCAAAAATCTTGTCCCGTTAATGAGTTGTTTGCGACCATCATGCCAAGTATTTCTAGCCCGATTTTGGAACCGGTTATAATATCTGGATTTGAATTAGATGTGCAGCTAGGAAATCCAACCCCTATCATGAAGGGCAGTGCACACATATCTTCGGAAATCAGCGTTGGAGGCTTAATTGTCCAATTCACTTCATTAAAGCTGGGTAGTGAACAGGGACATCTTCAACTGAGTTTGGCTGGTACCATAACAGTAGATAATAATATGAGAATAGATATCCAATACACATTTGAGGATGGGACATGGGAATTATGTGGATCAATAGATGATTGGGAAGAAATATCTCCAGTCAATCAAATTCAAATGAGCCCTGCCAACATTTGTTGGTCAAATGATTCATGGAATCTAACAGCCTCAGCTCAATGGAATCTCTGGGAGTTAACTGTACAAGCTGAGTTGAACATGCATTACGACTTGAGTAAGGAACAATTTACGGGAAGCTTGTGTGGTGTGGCCGATTTCAATGGATTCGCTATTGGAGTTCGTCATGATGGAGAAAAATTAACTGCTACATGGAACGGAATATCTGTGGATTATCAGCCGGGTATGGAAAAAATCATCTTTCCGCTTCATGAAGGTTTCACACTTGGGGATCTAGTAGAGGAAGGGATTTACTGGGTAAAAGGTACCCGCCTTGGCTTGTCCAGTCCATGGGATATGATGAATGATTGGAAACTTCCAAATTTAAATTTAGAGTTCAGTCTAAATAGCGAAAATAGAGGAGTTGCGCTCTCTATTCCTGTACAAAATACGCTGAAATTTCTTTCCGAAATAAAAGGGCTGTTTTTCCGTTTCGATCCGAGATTAGAAGGAAATAAGAGGCTGGAATTTACAGTTCAATTATTCGATGGAAAAGATATGACATGGTATCCAGCGGACCCTTCCACTACCCCTGTTCCTAACTTAAAACAAGGAGTACTGAACCTTGAATATTTGGGGCTTGGACAGCATGTGCTTCCCCAGGGACAAGTAGGACGAATCGAATCAATAACTCAAGCTGTGGATCTCATGAAAAGTTCAGACATGCAAACAGTCCAATATGATGCAGGAACTGGCTGGATTGTGGCATCCCAATTAAGTCTTTTAGGATCCATTAATCTGAGTTTTGTATTCAGTGACCCTAAATTATATGGTTTAAAAGTTCAAGTTGCTAAAAACTCAAATCAGTACTTTAAAGGATTAGATTTTGAAATCCTTTATCAAAAAGTGACCAAAGAAATCGGTTTATACCAAGCAGAAATTACGCTTCCAGATATACTTCGATATCTTGAGTTTGGAGCATACTCCCTTACACTCCCATCCTTCGGAATTGGAATCTATACAAACGGGGATTTTCGAATTGATATTGGGTTTCCTAGAAATATGGACTTCTCTAGATCCTGTACTATCCAGACGATTGTTCCTCCCGGAATCCCCTTCATTGGATCGGCTGGGTTTTACATTAACAAGTTGTCTGAACATACGTCCACCCGCTTACCAGAAATACAAAATGGACACTTCAGTACTGTTATGGAGTTCGGCTTCGGGATGCGAATGGGACTTGGCAAGGAGATTAGAAAAGGTCCGTTGACTGCTGGATTCAGTGTAACTGTGATAGGCATTCTTGAAGGAGTACTTGCTCATTGGCATGCAGAAAGTGGAGGGAAAGAAGATTATTACTATTGGTTGCAAGGTATAGCAGGCATACAAGGAAGGCTCTATGGGGATGTAGACTTATCTCTTGTTAAAGCCTCGGTGGATGTAATCGTTACTGTTGCCACGATGCTCACGTATGAGGCATACCGCAATCTTGAGATAGCACTTGTTGCAGAAGTAGATATAAATATGAAAATTAAAATCGGCCGAAAGCCATTCCGAATCAGTATGAATGTCTCTTACTCGTCCAGTATCAAAGAGCAATTCACCATTGAGATGAAAAAGAAAGCTCCTTGGGATATTCAAGTACAACGCGAGGTGTTGGAAGAAGGGGAACAGAGTATAGAACCGATCATGTTTTTCTGGGACAACCTGGTTACAGATGCACCTAGCCCGTTAACATTGTACATGACTCCTGTGCTTACACTTTCTCCTAATCAAAACTCGCCATCAGGGTTAGCAAACGCTGTCGTCTTGCAATTCTCAGTGGAGTCCGTTGCAGCTGTCACGGTAATCGAAGAAACAGAAAAGCCAATGACACACTTTGAACAATTAAGTTGTCGCACCATACAATGGTTACTCGCAGCATCGACGGGTTCAACAAAAGGCATATCCGTAAGTTCATTTTCTGAAGAAGAAAGCTTCATAGTTAACCGCGATGTACTTCGTCGATTGAAAAAGATGTCCGATAACAATACATTAGTCATTCCCTTAGAACAACTACACAAATTTCTAATGTCTCATTGGACCATAACCGTTCGCCCAAGTAAAGATCAATGCACGCCTCCTGGTTCGGAACCAACTACAGAAGAAACCTGCATTGAAACAGCGTTTTTTCCGATTCTGCCCGGATTGGAGATTTCTTTCGAAGAAAGGATCGGTGATGTAAAGGAGAACAAATTGAAATACCGAATGGACGAAGTAGCTAAAGCTTCTCCACAATATTTACGGGAACTAGCCAGTCACTTTAAGGATTCAACTGTAGAAACAGAGATCTCTGCCCACCGTGACAATCAGACTCATTCTGCACCGATAGACATGAATGAGCAGTCTGTTGCTGATTTCGTCCTTAATGATTATTTTGTAACCATTGCTCGACAGATGATCCAGGCTTCATTAGATGCACTAGATCATTATCAGTATCCTGTAGTGGATAACACTAAAATGACAGAAATAGCTTTTTTTATTGAAACAGGGACAAAGGCTATCTCTTCTGGGCTGGGACCAACTGAAGACAAATTGGCGAATATCATAGAATATTTGTTTGAGCAGAATAAGACTATCCCTTTACGGGTTGGCCTAGAACTCAGTTTAGAAGGAGTAAAATACTCTCTTCCGCCGGATGAAAAATGGGAGAATATCGTTAACCGTTTCAACTTTAATGATGTGCTTACCTTTGTACTAAAAGTGTTGGAGATAAAAGAAAACATGTCTAAAGTTGGACTATTTAAGGCAGGGACTATAGAGAATGCTGATTCTACGAAATCACCTCTTAATATTGAATTGGAGGATAGCCCAAAAGATGTTTTGAGAAAAGCGGGTCTAACCTCCATGAGTGAAATTGTGGCTAACTATCCGCAGATCATGCTACAGGAATCCATTGAGATTATGATCCCACCATTCTTATATAGTGTGAAGGATCAGGACACATTACAAATGTTATCTCAACAATTCAATTTGTCATACATGCAACTGGCAAGACAAACCTCTATACAACAAGCTGATAAACTTTTCAATGTCTCCGCTTTAGAAATTGGACCATTAAAGAAGTTAGAGTTTTTTGAAATGTTTAAACATATCAGAAAACACCAAGCTCTTCTCCAATTATCTGGCATGGTATCACGCAGTTTCTTACATGGAATGAGGCTGAGTGCTGGTGAGGGTTTACGCGTTCTTAAACACTTAGAGAATCAATCGAGCTATGGGTTATTTGAGCTCACTGGACAACAGGTGGAGCTAGAGGATATGGGATCGCCGGAAGGATGGATTATCTCGTTGGATAACAAAAGCGAATCGGGTGGATGGAACACGATCATCATTGAAGAGGAAGTGGATTTTGCGTGAGTGTTATGAAAATCAATCTACAAAGAAATGACGTTCTTCAAATAGATGAAAAAGCAGACCTTAAATTTATTGAAGAGTCTGTTATTCAATTGGAGATTCCCTCGGTAACTGTGCCTTATCGATATTTACCGAATCATTCGACCGCTTTAGAATTAACCGATGCACAGATCAATGCTATGGGGCTCAAAGGCCCTGTTCGGATTTGGAAGTTGTCCGAGTCCATGACAATACCAAAGATTTCAGATGATAAGGGAAACGATTCTGTTTCTCTTCAACCGCAGCTCATTGTCAAATCTGCTCTACAATCAGAGGGAGGGTTACAGGAGCAGCAAATTATGCATGCAGGAGAGGAAGTAGGAGAAAGTAGTTCAGTATGGAGAGCTGGAACTCAGTTGAGGCTAAGGCTAAAAAGATCTAGTACAACTGCGCCTGGATTCCAAAATAAGGTATACTCACTTATTGGTGTAAACGAGGCAGATGTCGTTCTATTGGAGAGACTTCTACAGTTAGGACGTACTAACTTGAATAGTCTTGGATTGCAGGTCAGATTACTTTATTTTAATAAAACACAAGATGTACTGCAGACCGTAGGAGAGAACCCTCACATGTTTATTATGCAGGAGAATCTTAGTACCATAACTCACCCTTCTGCTGGCCTAGAACCATTCTCTGCGCTTCAGGAAAGTGGATTGATCCCTGATGCGCATCTTTTCTTCAGTAAATTATGGGAGGGAAGTATTACTCGTTCAGGAGGATATCGTTTGTACTTTTTCGATGAGAAAGAACAACGCGGTTTACCGGATGAGGTTTTTAATGTGAAAGGTGAATTAGAGGCTGTCCTCATGATCATGTTCTCCGACAAAAAAGTAGAACCATACCTGAATTGTTTGATAACCGGAGGACTTGATCCAGCGAGTCCTACGAACTCGGTTTATGCGGAGTGGGAACGAGAACAATTAAGTATCGATGTTAATGGTCCTAATGAGAACTTAGAAAAGTATATACAAGAACATGGCGTTGATCCAGCAGAATTTGCTGATGCAAATGCAGATCTTCCTTTGAATGGTGAGCAAGAATTACATGTTGAAGAAGCTATTGTCATGATTAAACCTGGATTAATATCGCTCTCTGATCTGGCTAATTTTTATAACGTAGATGCAAAAGAGATAACAAGATTAAATCCGGATATGAATTGGGTTAAGCCAGAGGTAGGTATGTGTATCCGTATGCCACATATGCTGGCTCAAGTTAAACGAGGCGAGACATTGCGGCAAATAGCTGCTAAGTATCATGTACCAATGGTGTCTCTTGTTTTAGCCAACCAAACGACGTTATTTAAGTTGCTACGTGAAGTGCTCAATAAAGTCAAACTTCTGTCTGGTCCTGTGTATCGGATTCCAGTTCTTCCTGAAGGAACTGTTGAATTAAAGGCAGAACGTCTAGCCCCGCCAGAGGATGCAACTCCAATGGACGGAAAAGATGATTTCCAAGAACTGTTTCAATTGCTTGGCTATAACGTTGTAAAGAATGAAAACTTTCGGGAGTATGTTCCGACTTTGCCTTTGCCGCCTAAACCAGTACAAGTGGATGCTAATGGCGAGGTTTCATCGGTAGAGGAGACTCCTGTAAAGGAGGTGAAATGGAAATATAATAAAGCCATTCCATTTCATAAATATTTAATGAACCAGGATGCTAATTCTTTTGATTCTGATTCTAAATACCGTGGTGTCGGTTCCATATTTCAAATACGCCATTGTTGGATGGACATCTTTGGCAATCAATTATTTCAGGGCAAGAAAGAGAAAGATGTAACAATGGATATTTTACCCATATCCATTGGATTTACAGATGAAATGCTCGGACCCAACCGTTGGCCCATGATTACGAATGAATATGAAATCTTACTTGCAGGTACAAAACCGGTACTTCAGGTTCGGTTTATTTGTGATTTGAGCTATTTAGCTAATAAACCAACAAAGAAAGAAGAAGCAGATCAGGCCAGAGGACAAGGAAAAACATTGCTACGGGCAGCAAACCAGCTTATGTTCACCGTGAAAAGAATGCCTGAATTGAGTTGCACAGTCAAAACGAGTTTAATGCCCCTTGAATCGTTTGACATAAAGGACATCCCAATTTTAGTGGGATTTCTGAAACTTGCAGCAGAATTACTATACGCTTGGGCAGACGGGAAACAAACGCTGGAAAATGAAAAGGACATGGATAAACTAAAAAAACCGTTTACCTTAGATATTCCTATTGACCCCGATAAATTAAATCCATTGGATATCTTTGAGTTGAATGTCCTCTTTGAAATTACACGGGAGAAGTCATTCGTCGCACCAGTCTTTCGTTCCATGGAGTCTGTTTGGAGAAGTAGTACTCGCATTTTGCCGATCAGAGATAAGGCACTTGATGAGAAAGACCATGAGTCTGCGCGTCTTGAAACTTCTTTTCTACGATTTGCTTCCAATTTGGAGAAAGCATTAGAGCAAAATCAGCAGTACTTTTACCGTACAGCAATCGGCCTAGATCGTAAAAAATGGTTGGAGCACTCCACAGAGGTGCCAATCTGGATTGTTCGAATGGCTAAGACAGACGCCACGGATGTATCTGGACTAAAGTTATTAATTGAACGAGAAAATGCAACTAATATAGTGCCAACAATTTATGCTCCTAGCCCTTTAATTAACGAGGACCTCGAGCTTCCTTATCGCAAAAAATTTAATGCTGATGGTACAGAAATTCTTGAAGCACAAGATTTAGGACGAATTCGCACGAAAGATATGGAAGCGTACGCTCAATTCTTCTTAAATACGTTTGAACAGATTCTTTCCTCGGAAGCTATTCCGGCATTCGAAATGTTGGAAAGTCAGCCTACTGACATGAGATATACGGAACAATTATTGATGTTTAAGAGAGAAATAGCAAAAGCACTTTCCAATCAATTGATCGATGTATATAAAGGGGCACCAGAATCGGATTTAGATGCACTAACATCTGCACGAGAGACATATCGGCAGCAAATGCTCCATTCCTTGCAAAAAACGTATTTAACCGATGCAATCGCTCAGTTTCAGACCATTTCACGAGGTAATTTAAAGTCAAATGATGAAGATACGAGCCGCCTTTACGGTATGTTCTTGGTGGATGGAAATACTCTACCTGCAGGTATTACTTTGCCGCCAAGTAAAGTCGACATTAAGCAATATGGGGTTGCCCATCAAGTGCGTTCCTTCCTAAATATGGCTTTTGTAGGAACTAAAGAAGATCCGGCAGCAATCACAACTTCGCCTTTTATAAAAGTTAATGCCCAGTATTGGCCAACACATATCGAGCATCAGATCGACACAATACCAGATATTGAGGGTTATGAAGCTTCTTCTTGGCTTTATTTCATTCTGCCTGACAAGGATCAGGGCAAGGATTCTCCACTTACAAGATCGCTGGGTGCCTTTGATGTCCCTTTACCATTAAGGAGTTACCCAGAAATACCTGCTTTAAAGACCCAAGGTATGGAGGATCCACTGGTGGACCAAACGTCTTTTACCTCTCCACTAAATTCTCATTTGCTTTGGAATTACACTCTAACTTATAGCAGAACTCGGCATATGCCTCAAGATCGAGTGCATGTGAGAGTGATTTTTAAAGAGATGCCATCCTTTGAGACACAAGCGGATGAGGAAGGAGTCCATTTATGTGGGGCGTTACTGGAATATCAAGATTATTACAACAGCACACTTAAAACGCAGTTGAAGCAAGTAGAAGAGCTCTCTTCTTTAGTTGGTGATCAACAAGTAATGGTTAAAGATATGGCAGAAAAACTGCGTAGTATTGCTGGATATGTTAAAGAAAATTGGGTAAGATGGCAGGACTATAAAGCAAGTCTTCCATCTGCAATTGTTGAGAATGAACCCAAACTGGACACTTTAGGAAATCACGAGTATCGCTTCTATTTGGAGGAATACGATAACAACGGGTTATTAGAAATAGCTTTAACTGAAACTTCTCCCAATCCATCTAGTTTTGTACCTATCGTCAGTATTGATGGCTATGACACAGAGTCTGTTTCCAAAATCCCGCTAAAGAGTGGAACAAGCCACCGTTTTATTTTCAGGTTCCGTAATCGCTTTGCGAATGATTCATGGCTTCAATCTGATCAAGGTCTACAAATCTCAAAGAGGTTGGTGACACTAAAAGGATTAAATATTATTACCGAATCGAGTGCTCGTGCACATGTGCTAATTTCTAGAAACGAGGAATTAATCAAGGACAAGCCCCTCGCCCTGCCCTTTGTTTATCGAACAGAAGAGCACCGTTTTGAAAGGGCGTATCTTCCTTCGCTTAGAAGGGACTATCCAATTCCTATGACTGAAATTGGTGGAGCACCAGTGTCATTAACAACGCTGCTCGAACGCTTCATTACTTCTTTATTTAAGGGTGAAAAGGATTCTAATCAGCTTCATTTACAACTAGAATGCTTCTATTCTTACGAGCTGGAAAATCGTATTTTCTCCATATCTCTGCCCATGTTCCTTATGCCAAGAAAAAACTTTCCTGTGACTTCGGATATTTTAGATCAGATATCCAAACAAGTTGAGGAATTTTTTGTAGTCCGCAATCCAGAACGAAGAGGAGGAAAGCTTCATTTTGATTTTACAGTTTTGATTAATGACAGTCAGCAAAACACGAGTGGAGGAGAAGTTGGTAAACCGGTTACACTTTTGCGACTAACAGACGTAGTACTTGACCTCACTCAAATCGCGTTAATTTAAGAAGGGGCATGGATAGCGATATTAAAAAGGACCTCACCCACAATTTCAGTAAAACATATGGTTTGCTGAAATTGTGGGCGGGTTATAAAAATCATATTAACCCTTAAAAGTCGCTATTTGCGGCTTTTTTCTTTTAAGACATCAAGTTTATTTCTTGTCCTGTTGTCTGAAAGAGTTTTTAGAAGTACAAAAAATAATTAACATATAAGTCGTTAGTATAGTGGCTTTTTTTGCATTTAAAGAATTAAAGTTACTATTTCAACCTCACCCTCAGGAAAGTTGGAATCAATCATTTATCTTGGGGCGAATTATTGCCAGGTCATGGTCTCAAAAGAAATATATTGGGTACACAAGTTGAGATGTATTGGTATAGGCATTTGTATTTTATTTATGATGCCTGGAGTAAACACAAAGCTATTTCCTTTTAATCTGTAAAATAATGACGTTCTGGGATTTTAACTTTATAATGTAATGAGACGGTGGAACTACTCAATAATCTGAATTAATCGGAGTGAGTGTATGATCTATATAACGGGAGATATCCATGGAACCATTAGCATCAATAAGCGACTAAATAGCCGGAACTTCCCACAACAGAAACACATTACAAAAGATGACTATGTCATCATTGCTGGAGACTTTGGATTGTTATGGGATGATAGTAATGAGGATCGGTACTGGCTTAAGTGGCTAGACAAAACCAAGTCGTTCACCACTCTTTTTGTAGATGGAAATCATGAAAATTTTGATTTGCTAGAGCAGTACCCTGTTGAAAGCTGGAATGGGGGTGAAGTACATAGGATAAACAAAAGCGTGATCCACTTGATGCGAGGACAAGTTTTTAATATTGAAGGTCAAACGTTTTTTACGTTTGGTGGAGCTGCTTCTCATGATAAAGAGTATCGAAAAGAGGGTAAATCGTGGTGGAGCCGTGAAATGCCTTCGCAAGCGGAATACGAAGAAGGATTAAGAAACTTAGATAAAGTTGACTGGAAAGTAGACTACATTATAACTCACACATGCTCAACAACTGCCTTAAAGTACATTGCAAACTGTTGTGACCTTCACATGGATTTGGACGAGATGCATCCATACTTTCAGGGAATAGAGCAAAAAGCCAATTATAAGCATTGGTACTTTGGTCATTTCCATCATGATTTTGAGTTGCCCAATAATCTGAGGCTATTGTATACGGATATGATACGGATTAACTAGAAGAAAAGACTTGAATTAGAAAAACTATATTATAAAAATAAAAAAATAAGCCTACATTACAATGTATTCCAAGGAGGAAAAAATGAAGTATTATCCAATGACAGATGACGTGAAAAAGTTTAGTAATAATCAGAGATTTGCATATAATGTCGTGGTGAACCTCTACACTTGTAAAGATGAGAAAGATGATTATATTAATAAAAATGTTCGTATTGGTTCCAATGAGAAACTCAGTGAGGAAGAACTTATACAAAGAGCAACAAATGTGGTTAATGGATTGATTGATTCAAAGGAGGAGTACAAGCATTACGATTTAGTTAAAATTGTAGGAATTACTTTTGCAGGTGCCTATGATCGACATTTAAAATAACATAGTTATTGATCGCAGGTCACCTTACATACGATTACTTCAAATTTAAAGGAGGTTTCCGTAACCTCATCTTTAACTTATGATGCGCTCACAGTCTTACAACCTTGTCGATATCAGGATCATTCGAAACGACCTACTGAGAATTATCTTTAGGGAGTAAAACTGATAGAACCTTTTAATATCTTAACTTTGAACGAGTGGATATTACTTTAAAAGTTGTGACAATATAACCGTTGGGAAGGAGGATAGAGTATGAAAAAAGGAATAGAAGTTAACGGTACAGTTTTTGCCAATCAGGGCGATGTTGATAATGATGAATTTCTTGATAAATTTATAGCATTTATTGAGTCAAATGGATGGGGGTTTGGTGGAGGAAGCAAACAGATTGATGAAGATGGAAATGACATTTGATATTGATGTATAACACCAGTTGTCTGACTAGATACAGTGTACGGATGTTATTTGCTCGTTTGTCTTCATACTCCTTTGCGCAAAATTTACTATAACACGCTTGCAAAACACAAATTAACGCTTGTTGCACTTACATCCTTGGTCACAGTGATTTGTCTACGGTATATAGATTAATCAAGATGGGAGGAAATCCAACTAAACCTAGAGCAAAAGACATCTATAATAGAGGGATCGTTTGCATCCAATTTAAATTGAATAGGTAGATACTTTAAGAAAAACAAAATCGATTCAGGAACTTTACTGTTAATCATATTAATATTTCGTCGTGTACATAGAAGCAAACATAAATAAGAGAAGGGCTGTGCCAGTATTGAAAGGTAAGATATCTAAAGGGTTGATAGCAATTTTCGTGGTTTTTACTTTGTATTTAGCCAGTACAAATCAGATGTACGCAGAATTCACCGAATTAAGCTTAGAGGAGCACGGAGGGCTACAGCAGGAATGGGTACATACTCTTCCTAAAGAATTTAATTATCTGAGCTTTGATCTAGGTTACAATCCTCAAGACAATATTAACCGTGCTGCTCAGCTTGTCATGCTAAACCCGGGCACTTTGTCTGGTAATAACTTTGGCCTATACACGATAAATAATAAGACAGGGAAAATTGCCTGGGCGTACGACATTAAAAATAAAGTGAAGAATTTTTACCCTTTGAATCACGCTTGGTTCTATAACGAGAGCGGAAGTATATTCTATCAATATTCTACGAATCACGGGAAAACGTTTAATATTCTTAGTTTGGATGCGAAAGGAAAACGTATATATGAGAAGAAGGATTTAAGTTTCTCAAATATCTATCCGTATAAAAACGGTATTGTTCTACAACAAACGGATAGTCTTAAAAATCAATCCCGTTTTATCACACTAAATTCCAAAGGAATAACGACAAGCGAGACTGTGTTAGGTTATAAAACTGAAGTACTGACTTCTGGTTATGTACTCCATTTTGTAGGTGAGAATAAAATCGAGGTTTTTAAAGATGTAACCTCTTTAAAAAAGCCGTTATTTACGATTAACTTCAAAAAGTTTGGTGGTTACTACGTTGCGGGTTATCATCAATTAAGTGACGGTACATTAATTGTAGAATATGCAAGATCCAATTCATATGGTGGACAGAAATTAATGGCTTATGGAGTTAATGGTAAACTCAAATGGGACACCGTGCTTGATAGAAACATGAATATTTCTATGCATTCAACCGGAAGTAAACTATTAATTGATAACAAATCTGAACACAGTATCACTTTATATGATCATAACTTCAAAAAGCTGTTTTCTCGTACGTATGAAGGAGAGCTTAATTTTAATGGTTTAATGAGCTCCTATCGAAACGATAGCTATATTGAGTATACTAGCTTTGGGACCATTCATGACAAATGGGGAGAGAGGTATACCTTAATGAAAGATAATGGAGACATTATACTTAGTAAATACTTTGTTTTAGATGATGTGCATAAGAGTAACTTTGCATATGACTCGTCCGAAAATGTGGTCTATCGCACCGTGATTAGCGACCACCGATATAATCTGATTAAATACAAGGTAACTAAATAATAGTTGGAGTGCCGTTGATAACAACAATCAACGGCTTTTTATATTCTATGAAGATTCAATACTTTATTTGGAATTTAGTAATGAACTTAGTTTCTTAAATAACGTGTAGAATGAAGCTTCCTACACCACATTCACACAAGGTGAAACCACCATGACTACACACATATTAGTATAATGGAACGCAGTAAGCTGAAAATCCTCCACCAACAGGAGAAAAGTGCCAGGCCATCGCCCATGTTACTGGTATGATCATGCCACCATTTGTCGAGAACTCCGTTGGAAACGAAACGCGGAATTCCTAACGTGCGCAGCGATCTCAGGAGAGCTATGTCCAGCGACGTATGACCTCCATCCCCTCCAGAAAATGGTCACTACAGCAGTCTACCCTCATCAAAGAAAAACTCCCGGCTAAGTGGCCTCCTGAGCAAATTGTAGAATGTCTTCGTCAAGAAGGACAGTCTGTAGTCTGCTTCAAAACGATCATTCGTCGGCAGTATTCAGGCCGTTTGGTGAAAGGCATACCTTACTGTGCTAGTCATAAAGGTAAACGGCAGAAGACTGCCGAGACACGTGTCAAGTTCGCTTTGGGTATGACCATCTCTCAGCGTCCGAAAGAAGTTCGATCCCGCGAAACCTTTGGCATTGGGAGACCGATATGATTGTCTCCTGCTGTGGGAAAAGCAAGGGCAGTTTAGTTAGCTACGTTCATCGAACGTAGGACCCGCCTATATACCGCCATTCCCATGCCTGACCATATAGGTTTGTCCATAGAGATTGCTTTTGGTAGCAGCTTCGCTGTACCCTGACGGTGCATTTCAAACCGCTCCTGCAGATCGTGGCAAGGATTTGCCTGCTACGCCAGCCTGGAAGTCGCTCATGGGCTACAGGTGTATTTCGCAGATCCGTATTTTCCCTGGCAACGCGGCTCGAATGAGAATGCCAATGGCCTCTTGCGAGAGTTTTCCCAAGGGGACAGATTGCGCACAGATGACGGATGAAGCCTTGGAAACTACATTGCGCTTAATCAACCACAGACCACGAAAATGTTTGGGTTGGAGAACCGCTCACGAATCCTTTTTAGAGGAGCTGTCGTGCTTAGCTTTACAATCCTTCATAAGTGAATTTGCTTATACCTACGGTGTTCTATGTTTGTTACAGTTGTATATCAAATGAAAGTAATTAATAACCATAACCTAATGCAGGTTTACAAATGTATGTTACAATTTCACATAAAATAGAGAAATATTATATTAAACCAATTAATTATATGGTTCTTTAAGACTAGTTATATTTGTTATTTTATAAATATATAGACCTATTTTTATTGTGCTGATATAATAATGGAAAATGTTAGGTTGGAGGATTGGATAATGAAACAAAAAGTAAAAATAATATCTGCGTTCCTGTGTGGTGCGATATTTTTCTCAGGAGTTTCTTATGCAGCGGATAATTATTTAAAAGCTGTACCTGTGAAAAATAGCAAAATACTAGTTAATGGTTCAGAGGCGGTATTCGAAGGTCAAGCAGTTACGATTAATAATCGCGTATACATGCCATTAAAGGAATTAGGTCAAGAGGTTGGGTTTTCTGTTTCTTCTGGAAGTGTTATTCAAATCAATAAGTTTGAAAAGCTGCCGCTTACTGTTACACGTGAGGGCGTAACTATCACTTTAAATTCTCTAAGTAAAATTGATGGTAAAGTACAATTAAATATTACAGTGAAAAATAATAGCAATAAGAGAGTTGATGTTGATCTCTCGCAAGTTAGAGCAGATGATAATGTTAAAGGTAGAAAGATGTACACGACTAGTGCATCAAGTTTTTTCACACCAATCAATGATAACTGGAGTCTAGCCTCTAAAAAATTCTTAGATGATCCAGTAGATAGTAAAAGTGAAGTGACGGGCAATATGCAGATATCAAGTGTTTCAAAAGGGACTAAAAACATATATTTTTTCTTTGAATCACATAGCATACCAACATCATTTTCGTTTTATGTTGATACAGAAGGATTGTTTTAATTTGATAATGTAACGATAGGCCAAAGATAGAATCAAGTTACCATTTACGGTTGAAATAACACTGTTAATAACAGTAAGTCCGATATGCTATATGGAGCATCACACTTCAATACCAATTACATATATCTATACATGTAACGAGTGCGGCATATTACGAGAGCCACTTTAGAGTGAAAACAAAAAAGAAGAATACTAGTTAGTAGACCTAATAATGGAGGAATAGAAATGAATATGGTTCGCGGTATTACGTTGGCTGAGAACGAGATTGTCATCCGGGAATATGAAGCCTCTGCTTTATATGTTCCTAAAGGAGAAGGGTATGTAATTGTAACGAATCGGAGAGTTATCTTTACTGGTAACTCAGAATCTGTTGCGGGTACTGGACTCATCATCCGAGATGCTAAAATCGATACAATTACCGGTGTCATGGCAGGCCTAGTTCGTCATCGTAGTTTCAAAATGCTTATCTTTGGAGCTATTATTGGACTTCTTGGCTTGATTATGACAATGAATAATTCTACATTAATCTCGTGGATTTTACTCATTATTGGTTCCATAATGGTGTACTTTGGCTTGAAATCTAAAGGCGTGTTGATGCACATCAATATTTTTGGATCACAATCTTCTTCCGCACTCAGCGTAGCAGTTGAAGCAAGCACGTTATTCTCGCGCGTAACAAATAACCAGGCACTCATGACAATCACCGCTGCTGCACCAGGCCGTCATACTGAACAGATGCTGCGTGAATTAGGAGCTCTGATTCAGGATGTACAAGTAATGGGAGATATGGCGATTGAAAAATGGAAAGATATACCCATGACAGAAGGAAGCATACTGACCATGCCAGTAAGTGAGCAACTGTCGTCTTCTATCAATACAGTGATACAAACTGCAAACAAAGTTAAAGAAACGACTGTTACAGCATCTCGTAATCTACAACAACAAATGAATAAAACGGAAGATAAGAATCCTTCAGATTCACTAACAAACCAGTGTAAATGTGGCACTGCTTATGGAATAAACGCTGTTTTTTGTCCAGAATGTGGTGCAAAAACGAGTTAACAAATACATAGATTGAGGAAAAAAGAGCCAATGTTTTCTAATGGACTCTTTTTTTCTGAGGAGGAAAACCTTGAGTCTTCTGAAAAATAATATTGTTAATGGTCAGCAACTTCATACACTAGCACCTAATGAAGTAAAATGGTTAGATGAGCCTCAGGCCAATTATGGAATACCAGGAGTAGACCGAACAGGAGTTATGCTTCATCCTTTACTTCTTCAACGTCATCTTCTCTTTGTAGGTTCGATTGGAAGCGGAAAGACAGTTTCCATGGATCATGTTGTTCGTGCACTACGTAGCGGGGCAACAAGTGACGATGTGTTTATCTTCTTTGATGCCAAAGGGGATTATTTGAAAAAGTTTTATCGAACAGGAGATTATGTTCTCACTAACGAAAGTGATAATGTAGAAGGTAGGGTACGATGGAACATCTTCCAAGATATTATTGCGACACCATTAGAGAAACGAGATGAAGTCATCTGGGAGATCGCTTCTTCTTTATTTAAAGACGATATTGAACGATCGTCAGCACCCATCTTTGCGACAGGAGCTCGAGATTTATTAGCTGCTATTTTAAGCGCAAAAGTAAGGGGAATGGAAAAAGAAGGGGGAACCGAGGATCATGAAACCCTGATTCAATGGGTAAAGAAGGCAAGCGATGTTTCTATTCGAAATTTGCTGTTAAATCATCAAGATTTATCATGGGTTCGTAGTTACATAAGTAAAGAGAATAATCCAAACACCAACCAATCTTTCTTGATGCATTTGTATCAGAACCTTTTTGGTGTGTTTAATGGTGCTTTTAGAGAAGCAGGAGACTTTTCTCTCACTAAATCCATACAAGAACGTGATGGTAGAGCCATCTTCCTTGAGTACGATATTGCAAGTTCAAATGTATTAAAACCGATCTATACGATGATCTTAGATATTGCTATGAAAAATATACTCGGTACTAAAGAGGAACAGTGTCGTGGAAATGTATATTTCATTCTTGATGAATTTCCACTTATTCCAAAGCTAAACTATATGGATAACGCACTGAATTTCGGACGTTCCCTGGGTGTTCGAATCATCGCAGGTATTCAAAACATCGGACAAGTGAAACATGTATATTCAGAGTCACTGGCGGATAGTATTTTGAGTGGATTTGGTACGGTATTTGCATTCCGACTCTTCGATGAACCAAGCCGCTCCTATATCACAAATCGTCACGGGAAAAACCAACGGATGATTGCTTATTCCTCATCTAATGCAAACAAAGGTATACAAGAACATCTCGTAGATGGAAATGTTATAGAAGACTGGGATCTTACAGATTTAAAGATTGGACAATGTATTATATCACCATTTAATGGAGAGCCTTTCCGTTTCTACCCAGCCAAACCTAAATCTTAAGGATGTTAACGTTAATAGAGTAGGAGTGATTTTATTTTGATTAATAAAGACCTGAGTTATGTGCGTGTAGGCAGAGGTCTCGGAGAGTTTCCGGCGGACAATGAATCCAAAATGTTTGTGGTAGCAAATGGTTTTCAGGAGTTTGAACTAAGTCAATTTGAATACACCGTTTGGGAGCAAATCCATCGCTTTGAAACACTAGCATCTTGGGAATCTGCCATTCTACAAAAGGTTAAAAACATTCCGAATTTTGATTTCTCAAAAATTGTTCGTAGACTCATCGAGAGAAATCTCATTATGCCATGGTCTTTTTCCGACATGCAAGATAAGAAATTGATAAACCTACAAGTAACACGATACGGATATGCACATGGTCTGATCAATGAGGAATATCTCATTGGGGATTCTAATGCAAATAAGACCTTTGTATTCACCAAAGATCAATACGATGTGTGGAATGCAGCTGCTGGGAAGGTTATGTTGCTGGAAGTGATTGATACTCTAATGGATCAACGCGGAATTAATTTTGAAACTGCGATCTCACTGTTTAATATACATGGTCTTAAATTATACAAGCTTACCCTATGGGGACTAGAGTATGTTAATGCAGACCAACTGGAGGTGCAAGCATGAGCTCAATTATGATTGGTGCTGGTCAAGAGCTAGGAAAGTTTCAGCATAATGATGGCCTTGTTCATTATGGGGTGCAATTTGAGAAACAACGATTGCTGCTCGAAGAGCATCGTTATAAAGTGTGGCAAGTTGCACAAATGGCATCTTACAGCGTTGAAAAATTCACAGTATTACTGGACCTGGAATTACACGTTATTCAAGGTCACATCGATGCTCTTAAGGAGCAAGGACTTGTCTTTGAATCGAGGGACATACTTTCAACTTCGTTTAGAACAAAACATATTGCTATTACTAAAGGGTACATAGAATTAAAAAATGATGGAGAGTTTGAATTGACAGAGTTCCTTGGCGCTCCTCCCGTATCATTACCGTTAATCACGGCTACTGTTTGGCGTTTGGCAAATCCTCTTTTCTCATTAGAATCGCTTGTTGAAAATCTTGTCCAAGTCATGGATATGCCTAAAGTTGATATTGTAGTAATGTTATCCGAAGCTATTATATTTCTGGTCAGTAATGGATTTATGGCCATTGACCGTTTACCCGAAGCGTAAAAATCAATGAGTATAAAGGAGATAATAGCAGGTGCATCCAAAAAAACAAGTGAAGCGACACAAAAAGTAAGAAGTAGCACGGTCAACTTATATAGGAATCAAAAGGCGAACTTACTTGTTGGCAAATCTCCTGAAACACATATAAAATCAACAGAAAGAATGAAGGAAGCTCTTTCTGATCCAAGTAAAATGCCGAGATACAGTTTAGAAGACCTGATAAGTAAAATCCATATAGGATTAGATGTAGGAACAGAATTAGGATTATCCGGATTAAACTATTTTACAAAGGTTTTCGATGCTTCAACAGGTACAACCTTGAAACAAAGTGTTAAAGATACAATAGGTCAAATAAGATCTGGTCTTGAATACTCATCACACGCTACAAAATTAAAACAGAGCCAATTGGAGAAGTACCAGAAAAGTTGGGATAACAAAACTCCCGAAGAAAAGCAAGTTCAATTAAATAAGTTGCGAGATAAAATTCAAGAGAGAGAAAATCTTGAGAGTCTTTATAATAAGTTGCATTCTGAACAAATTGACAAGGAGCAAGGATTAGAAAATTATCAGGAAACCTTAAATGCGGCAAAAGATGAAGAGAATGAAAACAAGGATTTAGAACATTTAGCAGCACAACAACAGGAAATAGAAATCTCTAGGGACATTGAAACAGACCAGGTCGGACAAAATTCTATCTCGGAGACTGAATTAAAAGAAGATTCTTTAGATGAATCTGTAGTTTCAGAGAGTCTATTTGGTAGCGGATTTGAAGATTTAGAAAATATGGCAGCTGAACTTCAAAAGCAAGAAGAGATTAATGGGACCGAACAGCAGGGGCCTGAAGTTCAGCAGGAAGAATTACAACGGCAGGAACTAGAAGCTGAGCAAGAAGAACTTCAACAGCAACATGAAGAACCTGGAGCAGAGCAAGAAGATGTTCAGCAGCAGGAACAATTATCTGAGCCTGAGGTGGAACAAGAACCAGAGCAGGTATCTGAACCTAAAGTTGAACCGGAACCGGAGCAGGTACCCGAATCTGAGGTGGAACAAGAACCAGAGCAGGTATCTGAACCTGAAGTTGAACCGGAACCGGAGCAGGTACCCGAATCTGAGGTGGAACAAGAACCAGAGCAGGTATCCGAACCTGAAGTTGAACAAGAACCAGAACAGGTATCTGAACTTGAGGTCGAACAAGAACCAGAGCAGCTATCCGAACCTGAGGTCGAACAAGAACCAGAGCAGCTATCCGAACCTGAGGTCGAACAAGAACCAGAGCAGCTATCCGAACCTGAGGTCGAACAAGAACCAGAGCAGCTATCTGAACCTGAGGTGGAACAAGAACCGGAGCAGCTATCTGAACCTGAGGTGGAACAAGAACCGGAGCAGGTATCTGAACCTGAGGTGGAACAAGAACCAGAGCAGCTATCTGAACCTGAGGTGGAACAAGAACCAGAGCAAATATCTGAACTTGAGGTGGAACAAGAACCAGAGCAGCTATCTGAACCTGAGGTCGAACAAGAACCAGAGCAAGTTTCTGAACTTGAGGTGGAACAAGAACCAGAGCAGGTATCTGAACCTGAGGTCGAACAAGAAGCAGAGCAAGTTTCTGAACCTGAAGTTGAACAAGAACCGGAGCAGGTATCTGAACGTGAGGTGGAACAAGAACCAGAGCAGGTATCTGAACTTGAGGTGGAACAAGAACCAGAGCAGCTATCTGAACCTGAGGTGGAACAAGAACCGGAGCAGGTATCTGAACCTGAGGTCGAACCCGAACCGGAGCAGGTATCCGAACCAGAGGTTGAACAAGAACCGGAGCAGGTATCTGTACCTGAGGTCGAACCCGAACCGGAGCAGGTATCCGAACCTGAGATCGAACCCGAACCGGAGCAGATATCTGGACCTGAGGTCGAACCCGAGCAGGAGCAGGTATCTGAACCTGAGGTCGAACCCGAACCAGAGCAGGTATCCGAACCTGAGGTGGAACAAGAACCGGAGCAGGTATCTGAACTTGAGGTCGAACAAGAACCAGAGCAGGTATCTGAACTTGAGGTCGAACCCGAACCGGAGCAGGTATCTGAACCTGAGGTGGAACAAGAACCGGAGCAGGTATCTGAACTTGAGGTCGAACAAGAACCAGAGCAGGTATCTGAACTTGAGGTCGAACCCGAACCGGAGCAGGTATCTGAACCTGAGGTGGAACAAGAACCGGAGCAGGTATCTGAACCTGAGGTCGAACCCGAACCGGAGCAGATATCTGGACCTGAGGTCGAACCCGAGCAGGAGCAGGTATCTGAACTTGAGGTGGAACAAGAACCAGAGCAGGTATCCGAACCTGAGGTTGAACCCGATCAAGAACAGGACCCTGAATTTGAAATCGATGATGAGTCCCTATAGTCATTAATCACAGAGAGAGCAACATTTAGTCCTCGTGGCATACACACCCAACTTTTTTCATGTGTCACGAAAACATTTGTACAAATTTAGTCGCCATTATGGCGGCTTTTTTGTATTTTTGCTGTAAGTTCTGGAATGCGTCTAAAACAAGGTCGCTGTGTTTACAATCATGCACACTATCGAATTTGTCTGAATAGTGGGGCATTGTCGAACACCGATAGCTATATTGTTTATTTATTATACTTCTAAATTAATTTTAGTGAGCTTGCTTAATTTTCATTTTAATACCTCTTCTTTTAGGTGCATAATATAGAACAGGGGATAGGAGGTTGTATATTCATGTTGAAATCGTACCAAGCGTTTATTCCAGGCGCATTCCCGACTTATACATATGTTACAAGGCAACCGAAAGAGGATTTTTCTTATGAAACTAGGCTCGAACAATCCATTTTAACTATTGGATATTTAACTTCTATTATTGGCACATCTAAAACTGGAAAATCAGTTCTTTGTGAGAAAGTAATCGGGCTCGATTATATCGTTAATTTAAGTGGAAATGATTTTAAGGAAAATGATAATTTTTGGACTGTGGTAGCTTCAAAAGTAGGAATATCATTACAAAGTAGTCATTCTGAATATTCTAAGATCGAAGGTAAAGTTACCTATGGACTAACGGAGGGAAGATCCACAACTATCACAGAATCATTTCGTCTTCTTAAAGATAAAGTTTTACAATATTTTAAATCTAACAACTTAGTACTTGTTTTGGACAACTTCCACTATGCTCCTGAAACAATACAATTTGAAATTGCATATCAATTGAAAGATGCTATTAGAAAGCAATTTCGAGCAATCATTATTTCTCTCCCCCACAGAGCGGGTGATGCAGTACGGAAAAATCCTGATTTAAGTGGGAGATTAAATCTTATAAACATAGAACCTTGGAATCTGGATGAGTTGAGAGAGATTGCTCTAACTGGCTTTCAATTATTAGGAATGGAGCGAGAGTAATGTTGTTCCAATAAAACTTTAGTTAATTGAAGTCATCGGAATGGACCTCGTCAAGAAAGTCCGAAAGATTCCAAATAAGCGAGGATACCACATTTAAGATATGTAACATGCAAAGCAGACCTTATCCTAGAAGAGGTCTACTTTGTATGATGTTAATTGTGAGTTGAGAATATAGTGCACGATTTATTACTGAATAGGGGCGGGCTCATCATTTCCCGCTATATCAAAGATATACTTCACAGCATTCAGAAGGTTCAAAGAGTCCCCGATTTACTGAGCATTAAAATCGATTTTGAGCGTCTTACCAACGCATCGATGATTCTGCTTCCCGCTAAAGAGAAGGGAGGCATCTCAACTTTAATCCATAGCAATCTGAAATACGTTAAAATTTAGGAATCGAAATTCTCTCCTTAACCACGTCTACCCTTGTATTCGTCTCCGGTTTCGAGATAAGGTTGGATGAATTCAAAAGCATCTTTTAAACATCTTACGTCCCAATTGTCACAACGATTTTTACGATCATTAGGATCATAATGATGATGATGCGGTTCGGAGTTTACGCGATATTTTTCCGGTGTATTTGGATCATCATGAGGTTCATTGCCCCAAGAAGTGATATGATGAGACTGGATGCCTTGTTTGGGTACAATCCTCATCCACCGATATTCGTACTTTTCAACGTAGCCACATTCGTCATACCTCTCGTACGCTCTTAATCCTGTGATACCGTGGCAAGGGTGTAGTCTTAACGGAAATATCACTATAAGCGATTTCCTATCACGCTTATAGCTGGCGTAAATGGATTCTCTATCCCTAAAATTTGTGTGGTTTTCCAAGAGGCAGCCGAACTCCTCTAAGATTTCATTGATGTCTGCGGGGAGAAGATTTGTCTGGTTATCTGTATACTTCAAATCCCGCCAGCTCCTCCCCGAATTTTAAGAATTTCATCCATTTCTTCAACAAGATCCTTCCAACGGTAAAGATCAATAGGGTCATCCAGTTCGCTTTCGTCTGTCACAAATGCTTCTTGATACGTCTTCTTGCCATACTTCAATTGCAACTCGGTAATCTCTTCATTGATCTCCTTCATCCGATCTTCTGGTGACTGTTCAAGATTTTTTTTCTTCTGATAGTTTATTTGCATACGAATCGAATACACCGGGTCACGCATTAACTCAACAGCATGTTTGGGAATTTTGTTTTGTGAGCCGTTATCTAAGCATTCTAAGCCTTGTTTGATGTATTTGTTTAACGTAACTTTGGAAATGCCTAACATTTCTGCGGCTTGCATGGGTTTAAGTAAGTAATCCTCATGATATATAAACTCTATTGATGTTCCACCAAGGTCATAATACCAGGTTTCAAAGTCTACTTTTAGCTTCCCAAAATCCATATCACTTGCAGGGAATTGTATGGACTGTACCCGGTCCAGCCATTTAACAAGATTCTTTTTATGTTTGGATGAAAACAGGTATTCATTCGTGTATTTAAACTCCTCGTTGCTTATTTTAATGCCAACAAGCTGATCCGAACACAGTGTCATCAACATTGTAAGAATTTTCGAGAAAATGTAATCTGTTTCTTTTTCTATATACAGCTCGTTTTTTTCCTCGAAGGCTAACTCAATTTGACGGTGGGAATATTCATACATTCCTTTACTCATCTTTATCATCTCCTCCTACCTCCATTCTACATTAAGTTAACAATTTTGCAATATCGTTAACTATCATTATTTCAAAAACGTTAACTCCTTATACAATACCCTATGCAGAAACTTTTGAAATAGTCCCTCTGGAACCAAAAATGGGGGTATCCGGCACCGTTTTCAACGTAGGTTAGATGGTTCCATCGGAAAAAATGTTTTTTCTTTGAACAAGAAAACATGGAGCTGGGAAAAATGGGTTGTAGTCTGAGAATATAAGGGTTTAGATTGGATGAAACCTAATTGATCTATACGTGCTGGCTCTATCAAAGATAAATCAAAAAGTTATTTTCCATTTTCGATGAAAGAGGTTAATAGAAATGTCTGAGAATAAATTAAAAAACATCATTGGCACGAAGTATACCGACAACCCTATCATCAATTATTTAATATACTTGATGCCCCTTCCTGAACAACCATCTTATGGTGGTGCTACATATGATGAGTGGCGAAAAGAGAATGATTTAGATGTAATATGGTTAAACGGAGACTTGCATGCGATACTATATTTTCGGTATGGATTCCCTTGAAAATGAGTTTAAAAAGTATAGCAGGAGATACCTTTAGCTATAAAGGGAATAGAAGAACACCCTCAAAAGAAAATGAGTGTTTTAAAGACATCATAGAAAATATTAATCACTATTTACCGCCCGAACATGCTTTAGTAAAAGAGTTGTATCAATTCGCTGAGTTAGCTTCAACAAGATCTAATGTGATGCGGTTGCCAAGCAGACAAATGCAAAAACGTGGTTTTTTCTATTTCGATCAAATGCCTAAAACACTGTATGAATGTTTTGGGGAAGGAAGGTTCAATACATATTTCGGTAGCGATAACGCGGTCAAAGAATGGGTCAAAGAAGAGAAGATGGAAATATTCTTTGATGGCTCGATATCAAGGAATACCATCAAACCCTTAATATCTCGAATGCAAGCTTCTGATTGTGAGTGGCTCAAAGAGAGTGACGACATCCTAGAGATGCTTGTGCAATATAATGAGATCCTACATATAAGAAGCGAAGCGTTGCTAAGATCAAAGGTGTAGGAGGAAGTTATATGGCTTGTATCTATGAAATGAGTGACATACATGGTGAACTCGATATTCCACAAATGGCTTTAAATTTTGTTGATTTAATGAAACCAGAATTGTTTATTGGCAATTATATCAAGCTGGGAAACGCTGTAACGAGTCAAGACCAAGTCACGGAAAGAGCGACATAAAGCATGGTTAAAATTTAGGGAGGAGAATCCACAACTGGGCATAAACGATTTGCGGAAGTCATCTCCTAAAACTTAGGCCTGGTTTTACTTATATGGATCAGTAATTTCTATTTGATCATGTACCACAAAAGGTAGATAGAGGAGAAGGACAATTCATGCAAATTAGTAAGATAGGGATGGTCAGGTGCTCGCTCAAGTTGGGAGGGTATTTGAGTATTTGCAAAAGGAAGAGGAAAGCTTTAGTAGGATTACCATTGCAAAAATTCAATGCAGAAGAAATACCTCGACAAATTGTCATATACTAAACAATTATTGGAGCGATATGCAAAACGTTAGAACAATTTGGTGAGCCGTAGAATTCAATGGGCAATCGCTTAGATGAAAAAAGATGGTGGCCCCCTATATAATGGGGGGGATAAGAAATGGAGGAATAAGAAGGGCGAATTCGACGAATTTGCTATAAGCATAATTAATTCAGAGGTTACAAAATCCAAAGGACACATGAGGGTATATTCTTTTTTATCAAATAAGGATATCCCAAAATTGATTGGTAGATAGATTTAAAGTGTTTAGACAAGAAGTTGTACAGGAATCCTACAAACTCCACCTTGGTTTAGCAAAGGAGGAAAACTCGGTGGACAGCAGACAATCACCTCAAGTTGTTGATAGCCGAGATCTGCGAAGACTCGTTCAAGTGGGCAAAGAAAAGGGGCTCTCCGCATATCAAGTGTTACTAGAAGCTGGGGTTATTGTAGCTGACTTTGCTTTAAATGCTGGAAGTGACGCTGGATGATGCCTCAATTTCCAAGCCCGTACGAGGACGAAATTTTGTACAGCATCATCAGTCGATATGCTCTTAGAAGCGGAAATACAAGCCATAGAGCTGTATTGGTTGATGTATTTTACTCCGATGGCTTTACCGCTTGCTTAGTCCCACCACCTCTAGTTTGGGTAGTTTGGGCCGATGCAGGCGACGAAGAAGGTGATGCCATGGCCTCTTCCGGTATTTTCTTGCGAACAGAGCTCAAGGCAATGCCTTCCGCCTCCCTTGCATTAGGAAAGTAAAGACGGATACTATCCCCTTGCTCAGGCATACAGTACCACCCAGTCTGATCATCCGAAGCATACATGGTGGAATAAGGGAACAGATTGGCTGTTGCGAGACTCCATTCCTGATCACAGTCCAACTGGACCTTAACCTCATCTCTCACGACGCCCATAATATGTCCTGAAATGGATGCACCGACAAGGCGTGAGTTGTATCGCTTTCGCTGATAAGCAGACTTTATGTGCCCGAGCACATAATGGTGGATAAGTAGCCCCTGCTGCATTTCGGTCCGAATCTCAAAGTCGTTGAGCCTATGGCCTTTAAACTGAGCCTCATCCCCAAGCTGCAAAACTCGGTCATGAACCTTAACTTCATATCGGATATAGTCCTGCTCACTAAGGCTGCTTGCGCCTTGGCCTTCTTGCTGATAGGTCAGGGCAGCCTGATCAATCCGGTTCATATATCTCTTGCGACTGCTCTCACATTCCTCAAACCACTGTTCCATATAACAATAAATCCAGCTTGCATCATATAGAATCCCTCTTGCGGGAATCTCTCTCTCACGTTGCCGGTCACTCGCGTGTAGCATATAAGCCGGATCTTCCTGATAGAATCCAAACGGTAGGAAGAAAGAAGGAGTAGCCATTGTGCTACTCTTTTTTTATGCGCGTTTAGGAATTTATGAGAGAACAAGAGGCGCAGGATCACACGCAGAAGTCTAACCCTGGTGCTAATATCGACGATTTGCTAGTGTATGTCATAAGCCAGGAAGCAAAACAAAACCTGTAACGGATATAGCATTTCATACATGTCCGCACTGTAATTATATTCTTTCTGGCTTTAATGTTCTTTCTGACTTATAGTATTTTATTCAGTAGAGGGGAGTGCACAACAATGGAGGAAATAAATATACTATTGAAAGAAGAAGTTCTTTTAAACGGTTTAGAATTTACAGGAGACGTTTGTTTTGATGGAGAGTACGGGGACCAAGTTTTCGATAGGTCTATTGAAGATGGGGGAAATCCAATAACAGGACTTGTTTACGAAAGATATAGCAATGGAAATTTGGCTTACTATTGTTACTATGTGGATGGAGTTCCTGATGGAGATTATGTCACTTATTACGAAGATGGTAAAATTGAAGGATTTAAACGTATGCGTAAGGGGAAAATTGCTGGAAAGTCTATTTCTTGGTTCAAGAATGGTGAGATTAGGTCAACATCAGAGTCTCTTTATGGTTTTAAACTTACCTACAAAGAATGGAATGAAACAGGGGAACTAATAGAAGAAAAGCTTGAACCAACCCCATCTGAGAAGGACATAATAAGAAAGTGGACAGAACAAGACGCAAAATGAACTTAAATACTATTTTATATCAGCTATTCCTCTTGACTAATTATCTATGAAAATGGGGTAACCTGAAATTTTGAAGTATAGTATGCTAGTTCAACGACACCTTAAACATTGAAAATTCTCAACTTTACGTTTTAAAGGAAATAACCTTCATATTTAACAGTAGTGCTTTCGTCTGTGAATACTTATAGCTTCGATACAATTTCCAAGAGTTTAAAAGGCAAGTGCCACACTCATTACTAAGGTAAAAGAGAGCTGCAGCAGGCGGTTCTCTTTTACTACTTTATTGACACACGTTCATAATGCAGAGTCATTATACTAGACCCTCAACTTTTGTCCGATATTTAGAATCACAGATTTAGGACGCAAAAGCAAGTATTCCTGGAAATAATTATATTGAAAATTATTAATAGGATACAAATTGTACCAATTGTAATTGTAGGAAATAAGAGTAGATTCATTCTGGCCAATTTCACTACATACTACTTACTTGTGGTTACTCATCTAAGGGAACCAATGATTACTTGAACAAATAAATCAATAACAAGATAACAAATTGAAAGGAGATTATTATGGAGCAAATGTTAAATCATCCATGGGACATAAGCGAGAAAGAGGCGATTGTCCTTCAATATAGTTTAGCTGAAAAAGTCATTAAACAAGATGAATTTACAGAGGTGAATTATGTTGCTGGAGTTGATGTAGCATATAGTAAACGAAGTGATAGTTTAATTGCTGCAGTAGTTATTTTGGAGGTTAATTCGCTAAAACCAATAGAATCAGTAGTAATTGAAGATAAAGTTAGATTTCCATATGTCCCTGGATTATTCTCCTTCAGAGAGTTACCTCCAATTATTAAGGCATTTAAGCAAATAAAAATTAAGCCGGATCTAATTGTTTGTGATGGACAGGGCATCGCTCATCCAAGAAGGTTTGGCTTGGCTTGCCACTTAGGAGTGCTTTTAGATACACCAACGATCGGGTGTGGGAAAACGAGATTAATAGGAACATTTGTGGAACCCGAATCCCAACGAGGTAGCTATTCACCTTTAATCGATAACAGTGAAGTAATTGGCAGGGTACTGAGAACTCAAAACAATGTTAAGCCTATTTTCGTCTCAATTGGTCACCGTATCTCTTTAGAAACTTCATGTAAATGGATACTGGAACTTTCACCTAAGTATCGGTTGCCTGAAACCACTAGACTAGCTGACCATCTTGTTAAAACTACTCTAACTTAGAATTATTATCTAAACGGTATGAAATTACCCCTTCTAACTAGACAACCTAATAAAGCAGACTTAAGCAACCTTAGATTGGTACTCAAACGGTCTAAGGTTGTTCTTAATTTTAATTTTTGCCTTGTAGAGAATATAAATATTTACCTCTTGCATAAAGAACGTATGTTCGGTTTATAATATATACAAACATACGTTCTTAAATGTACAGGAGTGATTTCAGTGTTGGCTAAGCAGCGAACCATTATGCTCATCGACATGCAGTCGTTTTATGCTTCAGTCGAAAAGGCAAAAATGCCTCAATACAAAAATAGACCACTTGCCGTCGCAGGAGATCCTGCAAGACGTTCTGGAATTATCCTTGCCGCTTGTCCACTAGCCAAAGCGAAGGGTGTATCTACCGCGGAACCACTTTGGCAGTCTCTTCAAAAGTGCCCGGAACTGATCATTGTAAAACCACACATGCAAGAATACATCGAAGTATCCACTCAAATCATGTCCATTATTGAGGAGTTCACCGATCTGGTCGAACCGTACAGTATTGACGAATTATTCGCTGATGTTACAGGGTCTATGCATCTATTCGGTAATGATCCAATCGATTTGGCCAAGCAAATTCAAGACAAGATCTATAATGAAACAGGCGTTTACGCGAGAGCTGGCATTGGTGAAAACAAAATCATCAGTAAATTGTGTTGCGATATGATTGCTAAAAAAGCTGAGGGTGGCATTTTCCACTTAAAGAAAGAGGAATTACACCTCCACATTGGAGATAAGCACATCCGCGATATGTGGGGGATTGGCTCAAGAATGGAAAAACATCTGTGGAAGATGGGCATCCGAACCATTAGAGACCTGGCGAATACGCCTCTTTCCAAATTAAGAAGTAAGTGGGGTGTTAATGGAGAAGTCATCTGGCGAGTTGCTAATGGGCTCGACAATTCACCGGTAACCGTCAACACGCACAGTACACAAAAGGATATCGGAAACGGAATGACCCTGCCTAGAGATTTCACAGAGGCATGGGAGATCGAAGTGGTTATTCTCGATATTTGTACAGAAGTATGCAGAAGAGCCCGCAAAAAGGGACTGATGGGTAGTGTCGTATCTGTGAGTGTGTCTGGAGCGGATTTTGACCACCCAACTGGTTTTCACAGACAGGTTAAACTGTCTGATCCTACAAACATAACCGTTGATGTATGCAAGATAGCCAAACGCATATTCCATCAACACTGGGATGGGCAACCTGTACGCCGTGTAGGCGTATCCCTTTCTCAATTATCCAATGCGGATACATATCAACTATCGTTTTTTGATGATCAAGAGCAGAAGCGAGCCATTGATCAGGTGATGGACGACATTAAGGATCGATTTGGCGACATTGCCATTCTACGAGCGAGCTCCATTACGGCTGCGGGTCAAGCGATCGATAGAGCATCTAAAATCGGGGGGCATTACAAATGAGCAAAAAACTGGAGGCCAATGGATTATGGGAATCGAGCCGCATGATGCTTCCACAACATAAAGAACGGATTATACAGCATCGTACTCAAATTCATCATCAAGCGAAACCACTGATTCATGAAGATGAATGGGAGATTATTGCTCAGCATGTAGATATGTCGCTCAATTATACCTTGCAAGCCACGATTGAAGTGTTTCATGAGTCGGGCAATCGGTATATACATGGGATTGTCACTTCAGTCAGTACCTTTGGAAAGAAAATCAAAATTGAAATGGAGAATGGATATGAATGGGTCGATTTTGATCAATTGGTCGCTGTAAAACTTGAAGAAGGAGGCGTGTAAGGTGCGACAGACTTCTGAGGAACTTGCACTCGTGAAGAGGCTGGTAGAACTCCCCTATCTTTTAGGTGCGCTGGAGGTAGATAAGCAAAAAATATACGCTTCAAACTTTAAGATGAAATCTGTGTATGTTGACTACTTGGACGGCACCCAAAAGAAAATTGCTTTAGAGATGTACAAATCGAAACAAATTTTAAAGGAACATCATATAAAAATCATCGATGAAAAGAGATCTGAGCTGAGTTTAACGGTAGATTATTCGGTAAGAGGTTACCTTCATAAAATGACACTATTATGGAGCAAAGTGAAAGTAGATGTAACCTTACTGCTTACTGAACATATGAACGTTGATATTACTGATTTGAACAAATAACATAGTTATACGCAGCCTCAATCGCCTCGATATATTAAATATTAAAATTTGATACAGCATTTGAACGGAATTCAGAGGGAGTTAAATTTCGTGTTTATTATTAAAATTACTACTGAGAAGTATAGGATATTAATGAGTCCAAAACATATAGAAAAAGAAGAGGAATTCTTTCAAGTCAAAAACACCTATGAGTCTTCAATTGAAAGTAATACTTTTGATAAAATAGAAATGCTGAAAATATTCAGAAATTAAAAAAACTCAAACATAAAGAATTTCAAACCACATAATGAGAAGAGGTTATCACAGTCGTTTCCTGAATGCAGATAACCTCTTTATTAATAAAAGTCATTTTCTTAAATCGATCCAAAATTTCCATTTCAAAAATTGGAAACTAGCTAATTCTAATGATGACTGTAAAAACAGTGGGTGTTAATTGAGGCTTTTACCTACCACGTTCATTATTCCAGATTAACGTATGCAATTGAGGTAGCACGCGAGCTGTTTGCATATCTGAATCGCTAATCACAAGGTCAAACAGCCATTCAAGTTTTTTTAATAATTGTCTGGAAACATCTTCATTACTAGTTACTTCAGAATTCCCCACTTGCAGAAAAAGGGGTACAAGAGGATAAATCTTATGCACTTTCTTAGCATATTCATAGTCTAATTCATCAAATATAACTACCTTTAAAGAGACATTTGAATGGTTAAGATTATCAAAAATATACTGAAGAGATTCCCAATTTGTAATCATTTTTGAGCTAGGAGGTTTTGGACTTATTGTTAATATATCTATTTCGTTAAACCATTCTTGCCAAATACTCCCTTGAGTTTCAACTATGACTTTTTTTGAAATGTTGTGTAATGCAGTAACTAGATCATGAATTGGTTCTTTATATAGGGCAGGGTTTCCACCTGATATTGTCACATAAGTACATCCCTCTAGACCACTTAAGTTCAACTGTTTAATTAAATCTGTACTCGTCAGAAGTTTAATATTTGGCTTGTTAGAACCGTCCCAAGTAAAAGCCGAGTCGCACCAAGAACATTTATAGTCACAACCATATAAACGAACAAACATTGTTTTTAACCCGATAACAGAACCCTCTCCTTGAATAGTGGGTCCAAAAAGTTCAATGACTGGCAGTTTACTCATAATCACAATCTCCGAAATTTAGATATTCAGGTTGATTATCATTTAGATCGGCAGCGTGCACCTCTGCCCAACTTGTTTGAGTTTCCCATAGTTTAATAGACCATACCGGAATGTTAGCTTTCATGAGTTTATAACAAATATACATGCACAAGTTTTCAGCGGTAGTTCTACATCCAATAATGCATACCTTTGACCCTGTTTCAATTAATGTTTTGAGTACTGGTTCGTTTCCAGATGCAATAAAAGAATGATCAAATTTATCCACGATAAGATCGTTTACTATTTTTTTCAAGTCACTAAAATCCATTACAAATCCTTCATTAGAGGTATCCTCAAAATTATGAGGTACTCCTTTAATAACTACTTCTAGTTTGTACGTATGCCCATGAACATTCGCACATTTACCATTATGACCAATTAGTTGATGAGAAGTATCGAACTGGAATATTTTGCAAACGCTGACTTCACCCTTCATGCTGCACTCTCATTTCCTCAAGATACTGGTTCAATCCTGCTTTTCGCAAAACACACGCTGGACATTCACCACATCCATCGCCCATGATTCCGTTATAACAAGTTAATGTTTTAGTTCTGATGAAATTGAGATATCCTAACTGATCTGCTAATTCCCAAGTTTGTTTTTTATTAAGCCACATTAATGGGGTATGAATTACGAATTTATAGTCCATGGCAAGGTTCAGAGTAACATTTAAGGATTTTATAAATACATCGCGGCAATCCGGATAACCGCTAAAATCAGTTTCACATACACCAGTGATTAAGTTGTTATATCCAATCTGTTTAGCTAGAATGGCTGCGAATGAGAGGAAGAGCATATTACGACCATCTACAAATGTAGTAGGTAGATTTCCTTCAGATCCTAATTCAATTTCTATATCATCTCTTGTTAGAGCATTTGGTGCTAATTGATTGAGAAGGTTGAGATCTAGAATGTGATGCTTAACATTCAGTTCTTTTGCTATGTCAGCGGCACAATCCAATTCTTGCTTATGACGTTGCCCATATTGAAAAGAAACCGTTTGAACCTCATCATATTCTTTTAAAGCCCAAACTAAACAAGTTGTACTATCTTGTCCTCCACTAAAAACGACTAGTGCTTTTTTATTCATAAATTCTATTCTCCTTTTAACAAAAGACATATATATGGCTTTGCAATTCATTATTTTATTATAGCATTTTTTGATCTTTTTCTAGCAGATGGATTAAATAGGTTGAAAATCGATTAAACCTCTGTTGGAATGAATTCTATATTGCTTAGAGATCGTTAAAGAGGTAAGATCACATTTACGCCCTTGTGAGGATATTGTTACAGGGGTAGCTGAATTCAAAGTATTGTACTATAATGAAAGCTAATATTAATTGAAAAAGGTGAAAAAATGAAGTACTTGGTCATTATTCTGTATTTAGCATCCATAGTTACAGCGAATGTTGTAACTGCAGGGACAAGTCCTTTTCAAATCGGATTGTTCTTAATCCCAGCAGGCTCGTTTATTATTGGTGCCACATTTATACTTAGAGACTTTGTCCAAATGTATATTGGAAGAAAATTTGTGTATTTTCTTATCTTAATAGCACTGATTCTCTCTGCAGGAACTTCGTATCTGCTAGGAGACGGTCTTTGGGTAACATTTGCCTCAGTCCTTACTTTTCTAATCTCTGAAACAACTGATACAGAGATATATACACGTCTTAAACTCCCATTTTTTAAGAGAGTAATGTATAGCGGAATAGTTGGAGGACTGTTAGATAGTGTTATTTTCGTGGTTGTTGGGCTATCACCACTTGGGGCAAATTTCATTCCGTGGAATGCTGTAGGATACGCAATTGTAGGCCAAATTATAGTGAAAACACTTGTTCAGTTAGTAGCAACTGGGATTATACGTTTTTCTTTCAAAAAAGGAATAAGCCAACTAATAAAGGGGAACTGATGTTTTATCCGTAAAACAAATTATGCTAGTATTGCATTGGAACAAATATTTGTATATATCTAAGAACTAACATCCGGAGGACATATGAATAAACGAATTTTAGTAGTAACCTCATGTACTGGAGAGAAAATAAGTAAACCTGAAAATCAGTTATTTCTGGAGGATTTTCAGGATGAGAATAGACTAAAGCAAAGAGAACAAGAGTTATCTGAATACAAAACATTAGCGAAGGACATGTATACAGGTAGTCAACATCTTGCGTTAATGGAAGGTATAAATATGTACCGTGAACTTGGCGGTGAAATTGATCTAAACATTATCTCTGCAGGTTATGGTTTGTTAAAGGAACACGATGAAATCGTCCCTTATGAGGTCACATTTAACAGTATGAACTCACAAACTATAAAAAACTGGTCTAAAAAACAAAAAATCACTGAAACACTTCAGGAGACAGTGGGAAATTACGACATTGTTTTTTTCCTTTTGGGAGATAAATACTTACAATCTGTTGAGTGGCCCTTAAATATAAATAAGGACCAACGGTTCTTTTTCTTTGCAGGGAACTCAAGCAGAACCAGAGTGATGGTTGAAGAAAATTACCATTTACTTTCGATTGGAGAAGACGAGGCAAAAACTTTCAGATTCGGTCTTATCGGCATTAAAGGCTTTCTTTTTGGTAAACTCTTAAAGCAGACTATTTCTGTTGGTATGGATCAAGTATGGGAAGATCTGTATATCAATCCTTCGATAGTTCGTGAATATATTCTTGACTCTTTCAGAGAGTCTGACAAACAACAACTTACTTTATCTGATTTCTCTAATGAAGATGAACAAAGCTTCTTGTTGAAAACGCAACATCTATTAAATTTTTATAGTGAATTATTTCCAGTACCAACATCTCTGATAGCTAAAAATTATAAAAAGGAACTTAATTTCTTTCTACCTGAGAACGATGACCGTGTTGATCCAAACTATGATTTCTTAAACGATATATCTGATAAGGATAGAAATCCGTTACTAAATGACGTATATTCACATCAGATCTACGGATCTCCTCAGTACGATGGCTTACTTGTTTCGAAAGTGAATATAGACAATGCTACAAAACAAAAAATCAAATTAATTGAAGAAAAAGGCGGAATTCATCAATTTCTTCATCTTCCCGAAGATTTCCCTATAATGGGGGACTGCGGAGCATTTAGTTACATCACGGCTGAGGCACCGCCGTATACAACACAAGAAATTATTAACTATTACGATGAACTGGGGATCAATTACGGTGTTTCGGTAGACCATTTGATTGTAGGACCCTTTAAAAAGGATCCGCAAACAAGACAATATAGATATGATCTGACACTGAAAATGGCAGAAGAGTTTATTACTGAGTACCGTAAAGGTCAACACAAATTTCATCCAATTGGAATTATCCAAGGATGGGATCCAAAGTCATTTAAAGATGCTGCATTACATTTGATAAATTTGGGTTATGATTATATAGCTATAGGTGGACTTGCAAGAGAACTATCAGGAAAGATTTACGAGATTTTAAAAGAAATCTCGCCCATTATTCCAAATAAAAATTTCCGCATCCATCTATTCGGAGTGGCAAGGGATATGAGAACGATGAGATCCTTCCATAAACTTGGAGTTACTTCCTTTGACTCGAGTTCACCTTTACGTCGTGCTTGGCTAGGTTCAGGTCACAATTATCATACTCTGAGTGGTAAACATTATACTGCAATTCGGATTCCTGAGGCGAAAGAGTCTGCAGGACGTGTGAAAAAGATGGTTTTGGAAGGCAAGGGAGAGTTTTCTCAGTACAAACAGCTTGAACAAAATGCTTTAAGTGCGTTGAGATTGTTCAGTAGTGGAGAATTGGAACTCGAGGAAGCACTATCCGCTATATTGCGCTATGATGAACTCTTAGGTGAAAAGCGTGAAGTGCATGAAGATCTATATCGGGAAGTGCTTTCAGAGCGTCCATGGGAAGCATGTGACTGTACAATTTGTAAAACTATCGGTATCGATACAGTGGTATTCCGGGGGAACAACCGGAATAGAAGAAGAGGTTTTCATAACACCCATGTGTACCACGAGCAAGTGAGAAATCTTAGAAGATCTCTTAACATCCCTCTCGGAGAATCAGATAGCTAAAGATGCTTTTTTGTTAAAGCATTTATTGCCCTAGTGTGATACACTAGGGCATATTTGCTTTGGAGGATTAGCCAATGCTGTTTTCAATTCAAGATGTACACAGATTACAAAGAACAGAAAGCAACGTGTTTTACAGTATTAAGTCCTTATATTCCTTAAAATATTGGGATCTGCCAATACTTGACACTGATATTATTGACCGTAAATCTGATCTTATTACGGTTATTTATGATCAGTTATATAGTCATAAGTTAAACGAGATACAAGTTACCAATCCATCATTCCTACACCCATTACCTTCTGGTGAGGAAAGTGATGAGTATTTAATCCTATTCGTTATTTCAGAATATTATTTATCAGATTATGTAGAAAGACAAATTTTATCATATGATTTTATAAGCCGCTTAATCGAAAAAAGAGATAAACCGAGTAGTAATTCTACCAAGTTAATGACTTTACACTCGCTTCAAAATATTTTGAAACGGTTCGATGATATTCAGATTGAACGTGTGCAATGGCCTGAATTGGTTACGGACTTAATAAAATATTTAAAAAAATTGATTGAAAAATACCCTAACTTAGGTTATTTACCCGTTTCAAAAAGAAAAAAAATTAGAAAAGTATCTATTTCAGACACTAATATTGCTTGGGGATTTTATGTCTATTTTTTTATTGAGGAATGGAATCCTACTAATCGTGAGGTCCGTATCCCTGATTTATCAAAATGTTTTACCTATGAGAGATGGACAGGTGACTTTTTTGATCGAGATAATCCATTTTGGAAACCATATTTGAGTGCCAATGGAAAGTTCCGATTTAATGATGCATCTCGTGATGCTGTATATCAGATTTGGAAAGAATGGGTAGTTTGAGCCTCTTTAAGGGCTCTTTTTTTTATTCTAAAAACAGTAGGATGAAATCGAAAAGTGTGATAAAATACAAATATCACGTAATATCACGTAAACAAAAAGGGGTGATGAGGTGCATTTTTATGTTGGTTGGTCTCATAGTGATGCAATATTTACAGATTACTTTCCAGATTGTTCGATACTAGTTAGTGCGGTACCTGATAACAAAGGGAAGATTCATAGGTTAAAATTAAAACCCAAAAAGATAATAATGGATTGCGGTTCAGTATATTATGTAAAACAAAAATCTCGCCCCATATTAAAAGACATTTTTAATATCCAAGTTTCTTTTCTTGAAAATAGTAATCCGCAGGAAGCCTATTTGGTACATTTTGATGAACCTATGTTTAACAAAAAAACGTTATCAGAACGTTACATGGCGATGGAAAAAACATTGTTTAATGCATATGAGTATTTAAGTCTTTTTAGTTCAAAAAGATTTCCTAGGCATATTCAACCGATGGGAGTGATCCAGGGTTATGATCAAGCTAGTATAGAATTTTCCGCATATGAATTGATTCGTTACGGCTATACTACATTTGGGATTGGATCGTTATTAGCCCAAAATCAAAAAAAACAGATCGAAATGATTAATTATGCTTCTAATATCGTTGGGGCTTCAAACCTCCATGTGTTTGGCGTTACGGGTATTCCTCAAATGGAGGCTATGGTTGAATTAGGAGTTAAATCATTTGATTCCACACGTCCTACAATGGCTGCTGCTTTTTTTCAAGTTTTTTATAGTAGGCCGTTCAAAACATTTTTCATCTCTAAATCACATGCAAAACTTAGTAGCCCTCGACTTAGTGAACCGCTTCCGTGTGATTGTCCTGTATGTTTGGAGAATGCCAGCAACTTATTTATACCTTCTCCAAGAGACCATATGCGTCTCAGATCCATACATAATTACTATCATTTAAATATTGTCCTCAATGACCTGATAATAAAAAAGAACGGAGGAGAAATAAATGCTATTTCAGATGTGTTATGGTCCTGAGATTGAATCCATTTATGAAACAATTAGAAAATCTCCAGAGGTCGATATTCAGTTTCTCCGACAAAACTACCAGTATTTAACCGAGGGTGATATCTCTTCGTTAATAGAAGCGGCCGTAACCGTGTTATTGGATCTCCATTATATTGAAAGAGTAGGAACTCAACTGACGGTCGTTGAGAATAAGCCATGGGAAAACATAGAGGTTTTCAAGCGGTTAAAAAAGATTTCCGGGACAGAAAATGAGCTAGAAGATAATTTAAATTTTGTCTTTTCTTCGTTGTATAATCAAATATTTGTGAAACCAGATAAAATGTTTGTTACCAACATACACTATCACGTGAATAATATGTTTACTAAGACAATGGTAGGTCACGAAAAAATAAATGCATGGAAAAGAATGATGGAATGTTGGGGGTTGGGAAGACGAGTGTATTCAGGTTTTTATGCTCTTCCTCATCTTACTCTATTACAAGAAATTATACATAGTGTTGGAGAATGGGAGGGAGGAATCCATCCATATTGTGAAAAATATATCCATCCTATCATACCCTGCATTACCTCTGAAGGACAGATATATAAAGGGATTATCTTCGGATTGATAAATCTACATGGGAAGGTTTTGGAGATCAGTTATAAACAAGATTTACCATTTAAATCCTATGGTCCAAACCAAGAGTGGAATTGGATTCGTATAAGAAAGCAGGTGGACTAAATGTTACCTTGTCTTAATAGAGATACTTTAAAACTTCTTGTGGGTACAGCCGATGAAAGATATAACTATTCTCCACATTACTTCAGAAAGACTCACTTCCCTCAAGTCATGCATAGATATCATGGGAATCAACTTCTTGCGGAAATTACTGAAAACGAACTTTATGAAGATCTGGTAGAAACGGATTCTGAGGGTAATCGAGTATTTTTGTTGTTTGGTTCTACAGGATCTGGAAAATCGGAATTATTATGCTGGATTAAAGACAAATGGCTTAACAACGAGGTGAATCGGCCAGTAATCCGTATTTCGCGCACTGAACTAAATCCCCAGGTTTTGATTAAAAAATGTTTTGAAGCATTAAACATTCCATTGCAAATACGAATTGATGAAAGCCGCTGGGAACTATTACTTAAAAAACCGATCACGTTAATCAATCAAATTGTTTGGGGAGCCCTATCTGAAATTCTCCCTACAGATGAAGAAATTGTACCGACGGCACTAATGATAAGGCCAATTATAGAGCGTAATATTACTGAATTCACTTTGCAAGTTCAAAATGGTCGTATAAAAAAACCTCTTGAAGTAATTCATCAATCTCAGTTTGATGAATTACTATCGACTACAACAATTCAAATCCCTATTGAATACCCTTCTTTTAGAAAGCTATTATCTCAAAAATTAGATCAATTTTTATTTGAAGGAAGAGATATTGATTCTTTGTTTAAACAACTCTCCGAGAGCTTGAAAACGATGAATGTTCGACCGTTATTACTCATCGATGATTTAGTACAGTCAGTCAATATATATGCAAGCGACTTGTTAGACCAATTAATCACCTTAGAAGAAGGGAACTGGGATGTCGTCATTGGTCTGACACCAGGAGCTATGCAGGGAAATGATAAAGGGTTAGATCTTACACAGAGAATTCAAAATCTAGATACAATAACTGATCGAGTCAAAAAATTATGGTTGTCCGATGAATCCGGAAAGGACTTCTATAATTTAGATCGTGATCAGGTAACAACTTACATGTCAAACTATCTAGTAGAATTAAAACGGTCACAAGGATTTACATGTTCAAAAGAATGTCCCCACTACGAGGAGTGCAATGAAATGGCCTGCTCATTCGGTGGGACAACAGAGGACCTCATTGAACAGGATATAAATCTGTTGCCATTCAATCGTCACATGGTGAAAAGAACCTTTGATGCGATCCCTATCGGAAAAGGTAAACTCCGGTATATGATTCTTAATAGCAAAGAGATTATTCGTTTTTTCATAAAAGGTAAACGAGAATTAGTAACAAGGGTGCTTCCGATTGTGAAAAGAGACAGGTTTTCTGATCATCCGGACCTTTTTATAAAAACCTATGCGGAGTGTTATGGATCAGACAAACAAGAGAATTGTCTGATCCCCAAAAAAGTTTTGCACTATTTTGGGTACCAGGATGATGAGATACCAGTCCGCTTATATCCACTCGATATTGATGATAGAGTTGAAGCATCTATAGCCAAGATAGATAACTATCAAAAGACTGATCCAGACAAATCTACCATCAGGGAGTGGGCGGAGGGAAAACAAATAAATGTCGAACTGCTCGAACCAGTTAGACTTGGTGTTTCCACACTCATTCATGATGTAATAAAAGGGGTAAATATCTCTCGACCATTCACCCCACGAATGTCGGCAACAATTCAAAGAAAAAATGTGGTCAATAGGACTCGTTATCCAGTTTCATTGGATAAAAATGAAAGAGATCCAAAAAAGGTAGGAATCAATCGAGGATATGCTTCTCTACAAATTTCTAATTTTCAATTACTGAAATCATCAGAAAAAGCAAGAACTTTTCACCAAATAGCAAACGAATATGAAACAGCTAGTTGGATCTATCAAACGGAAGAGCTAGCAGATACTTGGGTGGATGAACTCAAAGAAGCTTTAGGTATGCCAATTGAATTATTTGTTTATCATCTAAAAAACTGGATTACCCAATTTAGTGTCCTTGAAAACGCACATTGGACAGCAGATATTAAAAATCAATCTCCTGTAAATCATGAAATGACTAATTTAATTGAGCAAACTTATCAAGATTGGTACCTATTACGAGATAATATGAATAAGCCTGTTGATTTGGAGGATATTCAACGAATAGATTTTGATTCCTGGATGAAAAGTTATACACCTGTCAGAGACCTGGAGAATTATCAAATAGGTGAAGCCTCGTTGTATGTATTTCTTCTACACTTAAAAACCAAATATAAATTATATTTGGAACTTTCATCTGATCTTTTACTACAACAAATTAAAACTCGACAAGAGATGGTTCCATTTTTATTAGAGTCGATTAATCCAATGTACCATGCGTATGCAAATAAAATCATGGATTTCGAAAAGAAGTCACTGTATACATTTAATGACCATCTTGAGTATCTAGCATTTGAAGAACACTTGGAAGAGGAAAATATACTAACTGAATTCATTACTTGTAATTCCTCTTATCAAGAAGTTATTCAACTTTTTGAGCGGTTTCAGTTGCTCTGTGAAGCAATTCAACATCAGATGGGGGAATTTGAAGATATACAGGTAGAGAATCCTAGTATATATAAACCTAACTGGTCAAATCTTCACACAGAAAAAGAAAAGCTGTTAGAAGGGATCGCCGACTTGACCCTGTTAAATGAATGTCTCGCCACTTCTGCTAATGCTTGGGAACAGGTTCTACGATCTAAAAGCACGACCGCAGAAGTACTGTTGGTAAAAAACTTGTGGTCCAGATTTGTCGAAAGTACTCGATGTTTAATGAAAATGAAACTTAATAATTCTAACTTAAAGAATGATATAGATAAGTGGAAATCAATTGACTTTTATCAGTTGAGGGGACATGTTGAAAAGTTGGAGTTACGAGATAGGGAGAGACTTAATCTGGTCTATCATATGCAGATTGACCTTGGATGTGGCCATGATGAAAACCTTGATAAACTGATTGAACTTATTGAAATGAAAAAGGAACTACGTCCTGCAATTAAACGACATCTTATAACTTTGTTAGAAGAAGGTTATACGACGCTCCCACCAGTTCAGTGGAGGAGATTAGTGGATGAGCTCAAAGAAAAATTCCCAAAACTCTTTGCGGTGGTGGAAATTCAGTTAGTATCTTCAAGTAAATAAATGATTGGAAATAGTAACGTGGTTTTATGTTCTTAGTAAAACAATTTTATTAAAGGAGTAAAAAACCACTCAAACATCATCATTTAAAGGAGTAAGGCGGCATATGTCACCAAACTCCTTTTTTTGTTTGATTTTTTAGCAAGGAATTTTGTAAACGTATTACCTATAGACTAACGGAGTATTAACTTATTCAAGTGGTGGTTTAAAGGTGAACTAGATAGTTTTGAGAAATGATTTTAATTAGGGAAACTTTCTATTTCTTATGTTTCTAAAAATCATACAAAGACTAATGGACAATTATATATCCAAAAACATCTACCTCTTTCATATAGTAAAATAGTCATCAATAGTATAGAATTTGTTATTGTTATACATATTTTATTTCGACATTAGGCACGCCTTTTATCGGGTTACTAGGGGGATAATATGATATCCAATCAGGAGATCAGTGAATTACTAGGTTATCTCGAGGATGAAGAAGCTAAATTGCTATCCTGGGGATACGTCGATGGAGGGTTTTCAGGAGACGAACTATATAATGTTATGACTTCGTGGTTAGAGAAAAAGAAAATAAAAATAAACACTCATGATGCGGTAGATGCTTTAGTAGAACGGAAGTTGATCGGGGAATACCAGACAAAGCATGGAGCCATGTGGCGAACACGCATGTCAGAAACGATACGCCTTCTAGCTAAGATCCGTCAGATATTTGATGCGAAAGACTGGCCCATTGCACCAACTTTAATATCAGATTTTCGTTTTGCAACACGAAAAAGGCGATATCCTGCAAGAAATATCGCTGTTGATCAGGTAATGGATGAAGTCAAAGAAGATACAGATCAAAAACAAATTCAAGTCCTAGAGGCATTATTAACGCGTGAAAAGCCAATTGAACTGTCACGTTTTCAAGTAAATGCAACTAAAAGCATGTATCGATCTCTTCAAGGTCATGATTCACGTGGAATGATTGTCTGTGCAGGAACTGGAACAGGAAAAACGTTATCGTTTTACATACCGGCTCTTTCAAGTATCGCCTCATGGATTGAAGAAAAGGAGTTTTGGACGAAAGCCGTAGCGTTATATCCGCGAAACGAGTTGCTTAAAGACCAATTTCTCGAAACTTATCTAGAAGCACGTCGCTTGGATAATTACTTACTTTCGGAGAAGAAACGAAAAATAAGAATTGGCGCTATTTACGGTAGTGTTCCTCACAACAAGAATACTCTCAAAGCGTTCAAGTGGTTGGAAAAAGAGGGTCATGGATATGTTTGTCCGTTTGCAAAGTGTCCGAAAGAAGAATGCCAGTCCGAAATGGTTTGGCGTTATGAGGATATTCATCAATCGAAGGAGTGCCTTCACTGTACAACTTGTGAACAGATCATCGAAGAAGATGAGATTATATTAACACGTGAACGAATGAAGAAAGAACCACCCGATGTGTTATTTACTACAACGGAAATGATGAATAAACAAATGAGCGATTTTTCTTCCCGAGAGTTATTAGGAATTGGGGTGGAAAGAGCACCACGATTAGTACTACTGGATGAGGTTCATACTTACAGTGGCATTCATGGGGCACAAGTGGCGCTTCTATTGCGTCGGTGGAAGCATGCTTTACGGGCACCACTTCATTTTACAGGCTTATCGGCTACCTTGGAAGATGCTCAAGCGTTCTTTGGTCAGTTAATCAATATTGCTCCATCGTTTGTAGAGGAAATAAATGTTGGAACGGATCTAGTCGAAGAAGGGAAAGAATATCAGTTGATATTGCGTGGTGATCCGAGTTCAGGCACTGCTCTTCTTTCGGCAACGATTCAGACAGCTATGCTGATGCGTCGTGCACTTGATCTGGATAAGAAACGTCCATCAGATTCCATGTTTGGATCAAAAGTCTTTTTATTTACGGATGATTTGGATATAACAAATCGCTTATATGATAGCTTGCGTGATGCTGAAGGGTACGACAAAAGAGGTAGATCTTATAAGGATCCTCTTGCTGCGACGCGCAGACATCGTCAGGAATCTGCTGAAGCACTTCAGCAGGGACAATCTTGGTTGATGGCAGAAAAGATTGGTCACAATTTAACTGTTCCTATCCAACTTGGACGAACAAGTTCTCAAGATGTAGGTGTAGAAACCAATGCACAACTCATTGTTGCGACTGCTTCACTCGAAGTTGGTTTTAACGATCCTCAAGTAGGAGCAGTTATCCAACACAAAGCTCCAATGGATATGGCCTCTTTTCTCCAGCGGAAGGGACGTGCTGGCCGTAAAAGAGGAATGAGACCATGGACCATCACCGTGTTGTCTGATTTCGGGCGTGATAGAATTTTGTACCAAGGGTACGAGATGCTACTTGATCCAGTTTTGAAGGGAAGGAACTTACCGTTACATAATAGGTACGTTCTTCGTATGCAGTCCGTATATGCCTTTATGGACTGGTTAACAGAAGAACTGAAGAGACGAGAGCATTTTAATAAGGGATCTCTGTGGGGGGATTTTGCAGCACCAAACAATGATACATACATGCTGCAAAAAAGGCAAAAGGCAGCCTCTGAAATCATTGATGAAGTACTCTGTGATACAAAAACCAGAGAAAGAATGGAAAATTACTTAGCAGAAGCATTGTCCATTTCCGAAGAGGAATTAAACGCCATTCTTTGGGAACCGCCACGCTCTCTTATGTTGAGTGTACTCCCCACCCTTTACCGTCGTTTAAAGACGAATTGGCATCGGTACCCTTATAAAGATAATACGAAAGAGCGATACATTGTAAATCATCCCTTACCAGAATTTATCCCTCATGCATTATTTAGTGATCTGACGTTACCTGAGATTGAGATAACTCTCGAAGGTGAGGTTGAAGGTCAGGGCCAACCAAACATGCCTATAGTTCAAGCATTAAAATCGTTTGCCCCTGGTAAAGTTAGTCGGAGATTCGGTAATAAAAGTATGAAACAATCTCACTGGATTGCTCCTCCATCCTTAGAAGAATCGTTACAGCCCTATTTACTGGATGTTAAACAATTTTGTCAGGAGTATGAGGAGTTAGGTAAGGTCACTTATGTGGATTGCGATGGTACTGTTGTAGAACTTCCATGTATTCGTCCATGGACACTACAGTTAACTAACACTCCTTCACATGTGGGAACGACCTCAAATGCGACGCTAATATGGAAAGGTCAGTTAAATGCAATGAATGAGGAAGAAAATGCAACAGTAACTGCTAAAATACCAGTTGGCACGGTCTGGTATCAACGCATTCAGGGTGTTTATTACTATACGCATAGTAGACAATCCGCTGTGATTGTAAAACGGTTCACAACAGGATCTGAGGCCAATATTCGTCATCATCAGTCGCAAAAATCTGATATCCGTATGAATTTTGTTCGAAATCATGAACCAGTCGCACTCGGTTTCATGCTCGAGGCAGACGGCATACATTTCAAAATTAATCTACCAAGTGATGAAGAGATGTACCTTACAGAGAACTATCCGAGTAAATTGCAGTCGTTCCGTTCTCTCTATTTTCAACACTGTGTTATGGAAGATACTAGATTGAAAGGGATTGCGAATTCATTTCAGTTGGAAAGACTCACTGAGACTTATTTAAGTGCGTTGGCAGCAACTGCAATTAAACAGGTGTGTTCGCTTGAAGAAGCCTTCCAGATGCTTCAACGTTCTTCTTTTAGTAGAGTTTGCGGAAAAGTTCTTCAAGTCATCTTTAAAACGAAAAAAATTGAAAATGTAAGTTTGGAGGATGAAGATCAAGAAGATAGTGAGAGTGAAATGAATGATCAAGTTTATCAAAGGGCCCATGAAGAAATATTGTTGTTATGTGAGAGGGATGAGGTTGCACAAGTAATCTACACGCATGTCCCTAAACTATGGTCCGACTTAGATGATCGAAGTTATAAGTGGGCTCGAATGCGCTGGCTAACTACACTCGGAGCTGCGATATTACAAGCGTGCAAAGAGATTAGTAACCAGCACGCTCATGATGATTTGATTGTAGACGTAAATATTGAATCTCAAGAGAAGCAAACCGCGGAGATATGGATAACAGAACCTACCTCCGGAGGCGGTGGAATTATCGAAGATATTTTGCAAAAATATCAATCAGACCCACGACGGTTCTTTGGACTCGTTGAAAGTGCACTAGGACCAACAGATATGGAGTTAATTGATGCAGAGTTGTCTCGGACGCTATTATTACGAAAAACAGATGCTGAGCTACAAGAACATTTTGAAAAGGTACGTGATCTTAGTGGGAATAGTCATTCTTCGGAAATTTTAGCCTCTTTACAGAGCTATATGCGCGGAAAAGGTATACTTGTGACTCATGCCGTCATGAACTCGTTGTACAATCGTGTTCTTAAACCAGGATCAAATAAACTAACCGATGATTTTATTAGTGACTTAATGGAATTGTGGAAGAGTGAGGAACAGCGCTTAGGAATCTATATGGACATTAGAGTGTTCGGATACGTATTTAGTAGTTCAGATGAAATTGTGAATCGCTTTAAAAAGGCGCTAAGTCATATTGATCAATATGCTTTGCAAGATCCAAATTGGAGATTCCATGTCATTGTAGGAATACTCTGGCCAAGAGGAAATCAAGTACGAACACGGGCTTTATTACCTCATAACCCGTTTGTTACATATCCTCCAACGGATCGGGAACTTGTATTGCATGGTATTGAGGGGTTAGAAGTGGTCTCTCTTTCTGAATCCAGTTGGTGGGAGAATTTGACCACTCGCCTGCAACAAATGGGTAGTGCTCGATTAGTGGCTAAGCCCGAGGAAAGCGATCTTTTACAACAAGCATTGCTGCGTTTAGCAAGCGAACCCATTGAAATTGGTTTCTTACATGTGTACCCACGTGTAGCAGGTTTAAAAAGGGAACCGGAAGCTATATTAGCTGCGTTGGATATACGGGAGGTTTAAGTCATGACAAGACGGTATATACATTCATCCCAAAGCACATGGGAAATTGCCGATCTACTTCAAAGTATTTTTGTGTCTGAGTTGCTCAATCCTAGTCATTCTCTATGGATTGTATCCCCATGGATTTCAGATATCCAGGTGATTGATAATCGTTCAAACCAGTTTGTTACGATTGAACCAGAATGGGCAAATCGAATGGTGTTATTATCAGAAGTTATTGCTAAACTGGTCGATCTGGGCACACGCGTAATTGTTGGTCTAAAAAAGGATGAACCACACAACCCGGCTTTCATCTCAAAATTAGATCAGCGAATTGTAAATTCACCTTATCTGCGAGTGATTCCGCGTAGTTTACTTCATGCTAAGGGTATAATCAGTGATCGGTTTTATTTAAGTGGATCCATGAATATCACATTCAATGGTATCTCCTTAAATGATGAAACGGTCCTCTTTGTTACGGATGTTGAAGAAGTCGCCCACAATAGAATCTCGTTTATGGAAAAATGGGGGTATATTGAATAATGGAAAAATTTACTCCCCAAATGCAGTCCTTTTTAGAAAATTTTTTTGGTGATGGTAATCGAACAACATTAACCAGTTTAAATGACTCTAATTCCAATCACGCAAAGAAAATTAAACCTTTTGTGGATAGACTATCAAATAATCCTTCTCCAAGCGTCATTCCATTCATTGACTCAGATAACAATGTGACGTGGTTTGGGTTAGCTTTCGATGAGCAACAATTTGTGATGCTCGGTGATAGCTTACATGCCTTTTTAGGTCCAAGTTTCTCCTCGTTTCAACGAGGGAAACAAAAGAATGATGAGCATATCATAGTACCGGAAGTCAATCGAATTACGAACGGTCGTTTTTTTGTATTTGAGGCAGATAATCAAGAGGTCCATTCACAATTAACAAAAATGATAGGGGTTTGGGAGAGTCGTCCAAAAGATCGAAAAATTCGCAGTCTAAATATTGACCAACTTTTAAGGGAGTTTTACACCGCCCTTGAAGTGAACAGCGGTGCCGACGCCAAAGCTTCTCTGCAATCCATTAGGGACTTGGGACAGTTTAGTGCCCAAAATCTCATTTTTTTACAAATTCAATTTCTATCTTCATTTCAATTATGGGATGATCTATTTGCATTGCCTGGCATAGTAGAGGTGATTACTGCACGTAGACCGCTTGCAGTCACAGAAGCTTTACTGTCTGGCATCTATGCACAACATATCGCTCCGTATGAAGATATAAACGATGTTCGAACTGTAATGGAACACTTTAAAAAAGAACTGTGGCCCTCATATAGTGCATTGTTCCAATACCGTCGAGCATCCCAGAATCCGGATGTTTTGAAATGTTATGCTGTACATGCAGTTGCGCTGTCTTCATCACAATACGACATCTCGGAATTGGAAGGCAGTTTAAGGGATGAACCATTTTTTCAAGAACTTTTAGCACAATTTACACCGTATCAACAAGCGACTACCCACTTCACTGATGCGTACAAACAAGCACAAAGGGAAATGGAAAACGGACGCACGGAGAAGGCGTTCAGATTACTTCGCTCTGTTCCGACTGGTGTACAGCAAACCATTGGCTTATTAGATTGTGCGCTGGTGCTACTTGACTTATCTTCCATTAAAATTGCCTTAGATGCTTATGCGGAGTTAAAAGCAGAAGAGAAAAAACAAGTTTGCGCAACGCAGCGAATGCAATCAACGCTACAAATTCTGCAGACCTTTGGTCAAGCTACCCAGCAGCCAATTCGTCGAGTTCCAGATAATTGGATCGAATGGATCCTACAATTAGAAGGGCTGGAAATCGGTGTTGCATCAGAGATAGCAAGGCAAGGAGCAAAACAATGGAGAGTTAATAAATTAAATGAACAAGATCCTGGTCTTTCGGTACTCTACGCTTCCTTATGTAACTTGGACTCCTCATTAAAAACAAAAATGGGGTATGCATTACCGCATATGATAAGCTTTTTCAGTAAGGATGAATTCTGGCCACGTTTGGAGTGGAAACGGGTATATCTTTGGTTATTGACCTGTCTCCTTGAGAGTTCCTCAGGGTCACGGGCGGATCTTGCTTTGTTTAATTCAATCTTCAAGCAATTAAATGTGGCCGGTTTAGAAGCGGAAGAATATCGTGAACTGATGGAGCAACTTCTACTATGGATAAAGAGGAATGCTTCGGTTAATCAGATTGAAACAATAATGGAAACGTGTGAAATTTTAGTTGCAGCGCCTTATCGGGAGTTCCAAATTCATTTACCTCTGTTACAGGAAATTCATTTACATATCAATGCTTCTTCATCTGATAAATGGAAGAGTGTACGTGAAGCACTCTCACCTGGTAACTGGTATGAGTGGTTTAACGTGATGATGGAGAAACAAATCCCTGCAAACATATTACTTTCATGTATGCCAGACCTTGATTCTATGGAGTGGAGTCCTTCACAGATCGAAACCATTTTTGACTATTTCACTGAACTTTATGTAGAGGAACAAACTCAAATTTCAGAAACACTAGTACCGCGATTAGTCGATGATACGTTGAAAGCTCCAAGTTTTCCAAGGCGAGAAATGGAGAAGATTTACGAGATATTACTGATTTTAATGGACTTAAGCCTAAGTCGAAGCGAGGAGAATACATTACAATTTAATCGCTTAGTTGATGGATTGCTATATTTAAGGCCAGGTTCTGCTGATCAACATTGGAATGCTATTGAAGGTTGGTTTGATGTAACTCCATTTGCCGCTCTTGCCGATTTACTGTTGGATGCAATGGATCTATTTGTGGATTCACCACTTGTAAATGAGAAAATGTCAGAGTTATGGAATACGTGGTGTCAAACATTATTACAACATATCCTTCATGGTAAAATGACACGTATAAGAGAATGGTACAGAATAGGGAAGTGGGTGAACGGTTATTATGACACCCTACTAGAGCTCAAAACAGCCCTGAATATTGGTTTTGAACAAGAAGACCCTTTAAGTAAGCTAAATAAACAAGTAATTACGATATTCACCTTACTTGAAAAACCTGCGAAACGTGCTTCTGAATACCTTACTTCAAGAAACCCATCTCTAAAAATACGTCTTTGTTTAGATGATCGGTTGACTGATCGTGCAAAAGAGTTTGCTCGAAACTCAGATATTTCGGTTGTGGTGACGACACATATGTCTCATGCTTTGACTTACGGGATAGGAGAACACTTAACTTCAAGCCCAGTTTACGCACGTAGTTCGGGTGAATCAGCTATCATTGATGCTATTGAACAGTATGCAGAAAAATTTATGGAAGATAGTTTAATATCTAATTAAGCTTTTAATCCAAATGCAAGGTTTAAAACCCTATTGAAACATATTGGGTTATATGATAAATTTGGAAGTGTTAAATGGGGATGAGCATATAACCTCACGGAACTAATGTTGGATAATTTAATAGGAAGAGAGTCGGTATGATCAACGGCTTTTTATGCGGAGTTATGGTGATGTTATTGCCATAACTCCGTTTTTAGTTTTATGATTGGTAAATCCTTGCTGGAATACCTTGCTTTACAGTCTTAACTAGTAATATGGACTTGATTCTGTCAAAATTTAGTTCCAAAGTAATAGTATACGTTATAAACTTAGATAGTTGTCTACAACAAGAACTGGTATATAAAGGTGGATTTGCTTATGGAGATTGGCATGTATGTACGTTGCCCTGTAGAATTTGAATACCCTGAAATACCAAGACGATTCGCAATTGGGCGAGTCTTACGCGTTGATGGCAGAAAAAAAGAGATTAAAGTAGGCTTCTATTTACCAGGTGATTCGAATTTGATGCATAAAGCATATGGAATCCCAACGGAAGAGACCTATTCATTTGAACAAATCAATAGATGCAAAATATTGCCTCAATCTCCGTTCGAGCTCTTAAATTCGTCTAGCGGGGGTATTATTTTATCGTTCTCTCATACTGATTTCAGAGGCTTTCACTATTATTATGTCCAATTAGAAGGCGCCAGTGAGATTCGCTGTATGTCTGAAGGAGAGTTAAATGTTCCAGTAACCCGTGGAGATATGGACGTTATAAGCAGTTTTGAGAATTATGAATTTCATAACCCACAATGGTATTTACATCGTCAAGTTGTAGCGGATTCCTTGCACACATTACGTAATGCGACGTTCGGATTTGAAACATTGATTGGATCCCGTGTGTTCTTAATGGAACATCAAATTGATACTATTGTTCGAGCGATATCAGAAGATCCATGCCGCTTTATGTTAGCGGACGAAGTTGGTCTGGGAAAAACGATAGAGGCTGCTGTCATTATGAAAGGATTACAGAAGCGTCTTGGTCAAATACGTATGCTCCTCATTGTACCGGAATCTCTACTATATCAATGGCGTAATGAGATGAGTTATAAGTTTTGGACCGATTTTGAGGTGTATGACGGGAAGGCAGAACAGTTGCATAAGAGTATGTTGCTTTTCCCTCTCGAAAAAGTGAATTCTAGAGACGGCCAGCAATTACTCCGTAGGGAGTGGGATCTATGCATTGTCGATGAAACTCACCGACTGCTTACAATGGAAGCGGAGTACGATTGTATTTATAAGTTAAGCCAAGTGGTGCCGCATCTATTGCTACTGAGTGCGACTCCGATACAATCCAGACAAGTTGAGTTTTTACGTCTTGTCCGTTTACTTGATCCTCAAAAATATAGTCAGATGACCGAAGCTCAATTTGGACAATTACTCGAAAAACAAGATTTTTTACGTAGAAAGGTTCATCGCATGATGCAAGATCTTTCTGACTATTACGAAGAAGAGTTGGCAGATGACTTCAAAGAAGATCTGGACGACATTGCAGAATCATTGGGGGATTCAAACTTTCAACAATTGGTAGATTCCATAGACACTCGAAGTGAAGATAAAGGACTGTCTCAAGTGGAACTTGCTCTGGCGTATTTAGGAGAGCACTATCAGATTGAACGTAAAATCCTTCGCCATCGCCGGAAACAAATTGAATCTTACCTGGGTGATCGGACACTTTATGAAAATACATATGTAATGAAAGGGGCAGATGAGCAGTATCACGAAAGTGACGCGTATGATGCACTCATTGATTATTTAGAGTTTATTAAAGAAGCGTCTTCAGGTTTGAACGTGCGAGACTATCAGCGATGGTTGCTTTCAGCCATGTTTAGCTCCCCTTGGGCACTTGAAGCGGCTATTGCCATCCGAAAAGATGTCATTACAAATAAGATTCATGGCAAAGGTGATGGCATCGGACAACAGTTTCCGCTTCAAGATGGAGAAGAATATTATCTTGATAGCCTTAAAGCAAACACGGCCCGTTGGCGCCAGGCAACTGAGACTGAGTTAAAAAGAGTCAAGGAATGCTATGATGATCCGGAATTGATTCAAGGTCGCCTCATGAAGGTGATGGATCATATTCTTCAGGAAACGGTGAACGAAAAGGTAGTCATCTTCTCTTCTTGGACAGAAACTCTACTTCCACTTGAGAAAGCTTTAGCTGATCATTTCAGTATAAACGCCGTTCGAGGCTTCTATACGGGAATGACCGATAAAGAATTACAATCAACAGTTGATGATTTTCAAAATGATCCTGATTGCCGGTTTTTGCTGTGTGATCCTCTTGGAGGCGAAGGTCGGAATTTCCAAATGGCAGATCGAATTATTCATATTGATATTCCGTGGAACCCTTCTGAGCTCGAGCAGCGAATTGGTCGTTTAGACCGTATTGGTCGTAAGGGGAATGTATTGTCTGTCGTGATGTACTCTGAGGGGACCATTGAAGAGCAACTATTTCAAATATGGAGAGATGGTCTTCAAATTTTTAACGAATCACTCAGCGGAATTGAAATTGCGATTCATGATATTCAAAGCGAAATGACATTGGCACTTAATCAAGATTTACGTTATGGCCTTCAGAACGTACTGCCTTCTATGAACGATATGTTAGTCAAAATGCGTGAGCGTGTACAGGAAGAACGTTATTTTGACATGGCGCGTCAATTAGATCGTCACGTCCAAGAGCAGTTATCACATCTCATTACAAAATTTGATGCAGGTGGTGGCGTCAAGCTTGCAGAGACGATGATGAAATGGGCTAACATGACAGGGCTTTACGGAAATCCAATTGAACGTGGTCAAGTGGTTATATTTGATCAACATAAAGCTGTTGCTAAATCGATGGTTCGTACGTTATTGCTATTACCGGACAATTCTGAGTTGTTGGATAAAGCGGGCAGGGTAGGTCAAATTCGTGGCACGTTTATGCGGGAAGTGGCGGTCGCTCGTGAAAAACTTTCGTTTTTTGCACCTGGAAATAGTATGTTTGATGCCATAGTCAATAATGCACAAGAGACTGACTGGGGTCGATCAACAGCTCTGGAATTATCTCATCCTGATTTAGACTGGGAAGGAATCGTTTATACGTGGTCGGTTTCCTTAAATCCTAACTATTTACTTGCTTTAGATGAACCATTGGAGCATTTGGTGCATTCACAGGGGTATACACCACTAGAGCATTTTATAACGGCTGAGACCCTTGTTCCAGGACAAGATGAACGAGTTTCTGATGTACTTAACACTCTGTCTGGAACACTAAAAAAAGTGAATCATTTGGGCAAACGTGAAGGAAATAAAGTCAAGGAGTTCATGCAGCAATTCCCATCGGATATTTGGTCTGAACTTATCCGCCGAACGAGTGAACAAAGCAAGCAGAAATTTGAACAGTATGTTGCGCAGCGCGTTGATGTTTCTCGTGCTGAGGATGATTTTGGACACAGACTAAATGCGATGCGTGCAGCAAACTTGTATTTTGGACAGGAAAAACACTCGGATGCCGCAATTGGACGATTATCTAGCATTTATCAAGCTCTACTGGAAGGGCTTCGTGATCCTGTAATGCGCTTGGAATCAATGGCTTATGTTAGGTTGGTGAAACCGAATGAATCGGTGTTATGAAATAGCTGAAGAAGTTCTCCAAGGTCGTTTATCACCAGAAAATGCACTTGAGCAACTACAGAAAATAAGAAATGAAAAGACAGTATCGGTGGAACTACGTTCCGCCACCTCCTGTCTTGTTAGACTGTTTCAATCTATGTCGGGTATTACATCCAATCAGGGAACGGTGATGGATCTTGCGAGTCATCTTCGTCAACTGATTTTAACGTTCCAGCGAAAAATTGTTGTGAATGAAGAGTGGGTTAGCCTTATTCAACCGGTTGCAGAGAGATTCGGATTAGTGATGTATAGTGACGGGGAGACGGACATAATTACGCAATCAAATGGAGGTTATCCATATTGGATTAGCTCACCTGAAGCAGTAAATGATGCCTATCAGTTAACAGCACGGAAACAGCGGAACCAGGTTTTAGGTGATGGTGTTCTTCATAGTATGACACGGTTTACTCACTACCAATCCCCCTCACAGAAGCAGTTGGTCCAATCTGCCATGCAGATGCTCCCAGGGGAAACACTAACGATTTGTCTACCGACAGGCGGAGGGAAGAGTCTGGTTAGCCTTCTTCCTACGTACTTTGATACGGAGGGTGGTACGCTACGAGGAGGCGTTCGCGAGACATCGGGAATCACCGTTGTTATTGTGCCCACGGTTGGGCTTGCTATCGATCAAAAAAATGCTGCAAACAAATATTTCAGCGCTAGAGAAGAAAAATTCCGGCCACAGGCTTATCGATCGGAGATGCCGCAAGCGGAGAAAGATTTGATCTTTGAAGGAGTGAAGGAAGGGACCATCCCAATCTTATTTACCTCTCCAGAGTCGCTTATCTTAGGTCCATTAGGTCAACTCATACTGACATCGGCACAAAGAGGCCAAGTTAATCGTTTTGTTATTGATGAGGCTCATATTGTAGTTGACTGGGGAAACAGTTTTCGAACAGGATTTCAGTTGCTGTCAGCCTATCATAAACAGTTACTGGAGAGAAGTGATGGAAAGGTAAAGACGATTTTAATGTCTGCCACACTGACACCTTGGACATCAAAAGTGCTGAAAGATTTGTTCGCGGTTGAAGGAAAGTATACGGAAGTTCGGTGTGACGCACTTCGATATGAACCTGCATACATGGTGGATCAAGCTATAAATGAGGAAGACCGATTCAATAAAATAACGAGAGGTATAGGCTTTTTACCTAGACCACTGATTTTATATGTCAATACAAGAGAACATGCAGCAAAATGGATCGAACGTTTAAAGGATGAGGGCTATGTACGTGTCAATCAGTTTACTGGAGAGACCAAAGATGATGAACGAAGAGAACTCCTTCGTCAGTGGAATGATGATGGCATCGACATTATGGTCGCTACAAGTGCCTTTGGTATGGGTGTCGATAAAGCTGATATTCGAACCATTATTCATTGCGGGATTCCTGAGAGTTTAAATCGTTATTATCAAGAAGTAGGTCGTAGTGGACGCGATGGATTTGCGTCCGTAAGCCTAGTCTGCTACATCAAAAATGATGTTGAAATCGTTCAAGGTCAAGTCTCTAAGCAATTCCTCACAGCTGATCTTCTCGTGGATCGATGGATTGCCCTTTTTGAGAATGCTGAATTAGGAGAACAGGCAGATGAGATGTGGCTCAATATGGCCACTCAGCGAGAGCATCTCAAACACACAGTATCCGGAGCAAGAAATGAAAACTGGAACGTCGCAACAGTCTTGCTTATGGTTCGCAATGGATTACTTGAATTACTTGATTTTGAACGTACAGAAGTAGATACTTCGAATGTTCCACGCATAAAAGTTCGTGCCTTAGTGTATGGCATTTTAAATGATGCGAAAGCTCTATTAAGTGTGATCACCCCAGAGCGTGAAAGCGAAAAAAGAAGAGTAACAGAGGAACTTGAAATCATAAAGGAGTATATATTCAAACCAACAAATCGTTGTCTATCAGACTATTTAATTGAGACCTATCCGTATAGTGAAACCGTATGTGGGGGCTGTACATATTGCGTAAATCACAGTCAATATTTGCGGTACAATGCCACAAAAATTAATTTTCCATTTCAGTCCAAATTAAAAAAAGAAATAGCTACTATCGGTGACACCTTATTTCCATATTTAATCGGTTTTCGTCATCTATTAATGACAACTTCGTTGCAGTCTTTAAAAGGCGCTGACTATCCAGACATCATACAAGCTCTAATCAATACAAATGTACGTACGATCGTATTACCACCGCTTAATGCCGATGTTATTCGGGCGATTATGGAACAATCGCCTGATGAAAGCAAAAAAAGATATTATCTCTTTCTTCAACAAGAGGAGTTACAGTATCCATATGCAACAAAAATAGATGGACCTGTAGCTATCATTTATCCTCCTGACTTAGCCGTAGCAAACATTTTTTATTCCTGGATGAAGATATTATGCAGTCAATCCGAAGAGGCTGTTTTTATTCATATTGTAGACCCAGAGATAAAGATTCTAAACGAAGGCAAGTCCATTCGTGATTTGCTTGATCATTTATCCTTACCGTTAGAAGAGTTTCTTACTAAGCATCAGCGCAAGAAAGATATCGCGTTATATTAACATGGAAAGGGAGGTCTTTAAATGCCGTTTGACAATTCCATAAAAAACTTGCAAACACCAGAACGTGTCAGAGCGTTGTGCCAGTTAGTAGAGTACGCCCCCTATACGAAGAACGAACTTCTCAAATTACTCCAACCCCCTGCTGTTAACAGTAATGAATCTGTGGCAGCAGATTGTTATAGCTTTACTTTAAAAGGAAAACTCATTGTAGAGAACGATGACCGCAAATTAGTCTCCAATATGGCTCCAAACGCAGCGCAAGATCCAGTGAATTTCCGCCGTGAAATCATTCGTAATGCCCATCAACAACCAGATTTAGTGTTTCATCGTTTTACGGCGTGGGCCCTGGGAAAAGGACAGGAGGTTATGACTTTTAAATCAGAAAAACTGGTGAGTAACTTCTTTTCTGATGTCACCTCTAAAACAAAAGGTATTGGGTTGAATAATGAAGATAAAAATCGAGAGTATAACACGACCAATGTAAAAGGATGGATGAACTGGGCTTCATATTTAGGGTACGGATTTGAACATAAAGGGAGTTTTTTAGTTAATCCTGCGCTTCGAATGAAAGAAGAGTTGATGTTCGATACTTCGCTTGATAAAGGAAAATGGATACCTATTCGTGAGTTTATGAGTTGGTTAGCCCTTTCTGTGCCTGAACTTGATGGGGGGATTTACAACGAGCAAGTCTATTTAGAGCGAAACGGATCGCAGCATCTGTCTTATGCTCTCTCGACAGGGTTGAGATCTCTCCATTCGCAGGGTGTCGTTCAACTTATTCAAACAAAAGACGCTGGAGATGTTTGGCACTTGACCCCGAGTAAATTACATGAGGTCTCTTCTGCCGTTACAGCTATTAAGATAGTAGGAGGCCACGAGACATGAAACATCTTGCTATCGCAAAGAGACTAAATCAAGTCATTAAAGTAGAAGCGAAAGATACAAGCGAAGCGTATTTTTTAGCTACACATAAACCGTTTGAAAAGTTAAAATATGTTCCACGAAATATGAAAAAAGACGAAGTTGACTTCGTACATGAAGAGGAATTCTTCAATTCCGTATTTGATCATATGGATCAACATCACTTTGTGATGGTAACCGGTGATAACGGATCGGGTAAGTCACATCTTATTCGGTGGGTCAAAGAACAGCTCTCGTTTTCGGGTCTGATTGATAATGAAAAAGAAACCGTACTATTCATTTCAAGGGCTCAAAGTACACTTCGTGGTGCCTTAGAACAAATTATTAATGCTAAGGCCTTCCAAGAGAGCGATATGACAGAAAAGTTGCGTAAATTAGTCCAAGCGAACGAGCATTTGAGCAAGGATGGTTTAAAACAACGCATCATTCATCACTTCGCGATTGCAGTAGAGGAAGATGGAGAGAACAGTAACTTTAGTTCTCGAGATCGCAAAGAGTTATATAGTTTCTTAGTGGACCAAGACACGCAGCGTTTTCTGATGGGAGAAAGCGGTCCTATCGAACGGATCCAAAAGAAATTGGCTTCAGAAGCTAGAAATGAAGTCATGACGGATGTTACCCCTCGATATGAACCAAGTGATTTCAGTATTTCACTCTCTCAGTTAGAAACGGTAAAGCGTTCTGACGTTGGAAAACGAGCGCTTCGTTTTGTTGAATCTGTTGCAGACTCAACGAATTCACTGGAGCAACAAGAGATCCACAGAAAAAGGGAGCGGTATGCTGCGTACCTGAACAATTTTCTGGATCGGGTCGTTCAAGAATGTACACAATTCCGCGGGACAGATCTAGCAGATATTTTTAAGTTACTTCGGCAAGAATTAAAACGTAACGGTAAAAGTTTAACGTTACTTATTGAAGATATTACATCCTTTACAGGCATCGATAAAGCACTAATGGATGTGCTGGCCTATACACATCAGGGTACGGAATACGACGAGTCTCTTTGTCGGTTGATTTCTATCGTAGGTGTCACAAACTGGTATTATGATACCTCGATCAACGATAACTTTAAGGAACGCGTAACTGCAAATGTCTATGTAGACGATGCCTTCGGCGAAGTATCAGATGTTGTTGATATGACAGCGCGCTACTTGAATGCTATCTATGTGGAACCTCACTTAGTAGATACTTGGCTCCAAAATGGGGCTAGGAAAGAACACCTTCCCATCGCGAACGTGTTTAAAGAACACGAATGGGCACATATAAAGATCGACGAATACACAATGACGCTGTTTCCGTTTAACCAAACGGTGCTGGGTCATTTTCATGAGAAAAAAGAACTAAGAACGCCGCGACGCTTTCTGCAAGACGTCATCTTAAAGTATGTTCATTGGATGACCGTTCATGGCACAGAAATGTTTCCACCAGAGTATACGTCATTTGGGCTAGATGTTGCTTGGAAAGATTCTAATGATGATGCTGTATTAAAACGTGAGTCTGCTCCAAATCTGGTAAACCGGTACATGTCATTATTTCGGATCTGGGGAGATCGTACCTTAGATGCTTTTACAACAAATGAGGTTAAAGTTGTTGGTGGTCTTTCAGAAGATGTTTTCCGTTCATTTGGGCTACCACTTTTAAAGGGGCATACTGTAACATCATCAATTGGAAATGGCAATAGGAGAACCGCTCAAGAGCCGATAGCGATCGGACAGGGCACGAAACCAAGTTCTGAAAACGGATTAATTGTAAATCGACTTAATCCTAAAGATATCCCTAGTGGTGAGTCTAAACGTGGCGGAAATAATAAAGTTATATCCCCTCCACCAGACTATATCGAACCAGCTCCTTCCCAGACCAACGAAGATCCAAAAGAGAAACGCTTCCGTGAAACCGAACGTGAAATTGAGAAGTGGATGGATGGCGAAAAGCTGATTTCGAAGTTACTTGAAGAATTGATTAACGTTGTGAATGAATTTATACGTTGGGAAGATAATGGTGTATCTGCTTTGCAAGTTAAAGAGTATTTTAATACGCGCCGAGTAACAATTGAGGATTATTTCAATAATATGTCTGCAGTAAACACTCTTATCTTTCAAAGAAGTCATTCACTTAAATATGCTTTACTAGCACTAGCCGCATGGAAAGAACGAGGTGCAAAATCATGGGATTTTAATGGTGCGGAAGAATATGCACTAGCTCTATACGATTGGATGAGTGAGCAGGAAAAAAACATTATTGAGTTCACCCGAGATCCATTCCAAACCGGTACTTCATCTATGCAGATGAATGAGTACACGACGATGGGACAGTTGGTTGCCATCACACTAAGCGGGTCACTTACAGGGACAATTTTAACGGTAGAAGGGCTATATCAAGAATTAGCTAATTATATCTTGCCGGTAAAAGTGGACGTCACTCGTGACTCTAAATGGCAAGCTCTTCAGAGGTTACTTCCAAGTGATCCCAAAGAACTTAGTGAACGATTTTTACGCCACTTCAATTTAGTTCAAGGTGAAATTAAAAATGGGACCAATACGCCTGTATTTTACTTGCAAGTTGCAAAAATACTGCCTGTCTTAGAGAAAGTTTTAAAAGACGATTGGGCGTTTGATCAACTTTCACTTCCAGAACGACCGCGTTCTAAAGGTGATGCGTGGTATCAATCCATTCATTTGTTGCATGATATCGTGAAGTCCCTTCCTGAAGCTACTAGAGCCGAATATTCAAAGGCGGAACAGTTTTCTAAACATTTGCAGAACTTAATTGGAGAGGATATAAACGAAGTTGGTGTCCTCTTTGATGAAATGAAAGAAATGTTAAACTGGCTTACAGCACAAAGAGAGAATTACGATCCAGCATCATTTGATTGGTTGAAATCGAATCATTGCAACCCTAGTTTAATTACGCCTCATTTACATGCGATTTCTTTGCTTACGGATAGGAAGGGAGAAGCAAGTCAGTTTATTGGTCTGTCCCAAGATCCGATCTCGATACTTCGCCCTTACCACGAAGCGATTGTGAATTTTCATAATCTTCTGGATCAACTGGAATCTAGATATAAACAACGTCTCTCTCAGTCTAGTCAGGCATCCAATGCAACTACGAATGTAGAAGAGAAAACCAAGATTATACTCAAAACTTGGTATGAAGAACTTCAATTGTTGAGTGAGGAGGTGCTCCATGCTAAAAGATAGGATAAAATCTACACAGTTATTAATTCAACAGGTAAAAGAAGCCCAACAAGTCCAGGATCGGCATAGACGAAGTGAAGAATTTGGTCAACTTGTTCAGGAAAAGGTTCCTACTTTTGTTAAAGAAGTAAGAGCCATTCGGATGGTTGAGAAAAACTACCCGGGGCAATGGCATCTATCTTCAGTAAATGAGACCATGCAGAGCTTAAAAGAGCTAATGCTTAATATTAGACATGAACCGAGAGGAAAGTTTGGGAATATCGTGCGGTCTTTTGAGCCCCTCCAACGTGAGGCTAAGATGCAGTGGCCTGCTATTGCAAAAGAACAGCATCAAGATAATAAAAAGGCGTTAGAAGTTTTCCGTCGTATTCATCAAGAAACTAGCAAACTTGATAACATACTTCAGGAATTCACTAGTATAGAGAAAAAATGGCCACTCTCAGAGCAAGATTTGATCCGTTATCAAAATGTTCTTAAAGAGGCGACGCAATTTATCACTACGCTCGGGGCAAGTTCACAGATCCAACAATTTCTCGAGAAGATGGCTGCAGGCAAGGCAACTCTGAATGATCTAAATGATGAAGTGTTGCAGTGGATTCGATCTCAAGACTTAACTTCTCGCGTATTCATGACATTTAAATGAGGTGAACAAGGTGGTCCGCTCACGGTTTGATCTATTGTGTGAAGAACTTCTATCTCAAATCGAACGTAAGGAAAATCAGTTGTTAGAATGGGGCTTCATTGGTGGTTCAATAGATGCGTATGATATCCTTGAACCATTAATTGAACAACCACCTTCAAAGGTGATTAGCCAGTTGATAGATGAACTAGCAATTGATACTTCAACCATTCCTGTTATTATTGAAAACCTAACGGAACGAAAACTGATGTTTCCCGTTTCACCGGATCGCTTCCGTACCCGTTATGCGGAAGCGTTTCGATTACTACTACTTTTGAAGCAAAGATTTAGTACGAAGGACTGGCAGACTGGCCGTAACTTAGTAAGTCATATAAAACCGTTGTTATCATATCGAAAATATCCAAAACGAGATCAGAGAATGGCTGAGGTCCTCGATTACTTAAACACACTTAAGATTGATAATCGTACGCAACAAGCAGTACGCGCTTTAATACGTGAAGGTAAAGTGGAACTTGCTTCCTTTCAATTACGTTCCTTACGCCAGCTTTTACAATGGACAAGGCAACCTAAAGATCAAGCGACAATCATAGGTGCCGGAACGGGTTCCGGAAAAACAAAGGCCTTCTATCTCCCTGTTTTTAGTCATTTGACAGCGCTCTTGGAGAAAGATCCTCGTACATGGACAAAGGTCATTGGGATTTATCCGCGTATCGAGTTGTTAAAAGACCAGTTCCGTGAAGCCGTTGCTGAAATAAAAGCGTTACAAGATTACTGTACAACGTTGAATATTCGTAGCCTCACTATAGGGGTTTTTTATGGAGATACACCAAATACAGCCCATGAGGTCATTCTAAGTAAATTTCGGAAATGGAAGAAACAAGACAATGGTTATGTTTGCCCGTCACTCTCCTGTCCAACATGCGGTTCGGCAATGGTTTGGCACGAGGAAGATGTGGAATGGGAAATCAACCATGGAGGTACTGGAGAAAAAGAGCGTTTAACTTGTGAAGATCATACTTGCGGATTCCATGTCGGTCCCGGACAAATCATCCTTACAAGAAAAAGGATGATTGCACATCCACCTGATGTTTTGTTTACATCGACGGAAATGTTGAATCGTAAATTAACAAATATTGTGGAACGTCGACTGTTTGGTGTTGGCTCTATTGAACCCCCTTTATTTGTGCTAATGGACGAAGTTCACATTTATGAAGGAGTGAGCGGTGCTCATGTCGCTTATCTGCTTCGCCGTTGGCGTAAACAAATGCGCCGAGGAGAAGAAACACGCGGAACGCACTTCGTCGGATTATCAGCAACACTTTCAAATCCAAAATCTTTCTTCTCTCAATTAACTGGGTTGAGGGAAGAATTAGTTGACTATATTACACCAGGTGAAGATGAGATGGTCTCTGAAGGCATGGAGTACAACCTAATTGTTCGGGGAGATCCTTTTTCAGCGACATCAATCTTATCGACGTCGGTACAAACAGCCATGTTAATGGGTCGCATTTTAGATCCGTTACATGAAGATGTTTCACGAGGGGCTATTGGTTCCAAGTTATTCGGTTTTACCGATAAACTGGATGTTATTAATCGTTGGTATCATATCGAAGTGGATGCAGAGAAGTATAAGAAACTTAGTCAATATCGAGATTACGATCTCTTTCAAGATGTTTATGATGGCACTGTTGCGGCCCAAGTAGCACTAGGTCAAATTTGGACAATACCGAAAATGATTCATTCTAGTAGTTTACGTGAGCCATTAACATTGGATATTACCTCTTCACAGCATAAAGGGGTTAAAGACACGGCTAAATTGGTTATTGCAACAAGTACATTGGAAGTCGGTTATAACGACACCAAAGTGGGTGCTGTGATTCAACATAAGGCGCCGCGTAACTTAGCGTCATTCTTGCAACGTAAAGGCCGTGCCGGTCGCTCACGGGGGATGCGCCCGTGGACTATTGTAGTAACGTCTGCGTATGGGCGAGATCGTTACGTTTATGATTACCCTGAGCAACTCTTTCAACCAACACTAAACGACCTTTCTCTTCCCCTACGCAACTCCTATGTGCAGCGTATTCAGTTAGCATTTACCTTGCTCGAGTATCTAACGGGTAAGTTGGTGGCATCCGGAAGTTCAGTCGATCTGCGATATCTTTTCACGGAAGAGGGCTCGCAGAGGTATGCAAGAGAAAACCGGATCATCATGAATGAATTGAAGCGACTACTAAATGGCGATGACGAAGAATGGAAAGCTTACGCGAAAGACGCAATACTTGTATCTGAAGCTGAATTATTAAGACTACTGTGGACACCGCCACGTTCTTTTTGGTTTGAGTTACTACCAACACTTTACTTACAACTTTCTTCAAATTATGCTTTGGCAGATGATGATCAAAAACGAGAGCCGCTCCGTGGGTTTATTCCCAAGACGCTCTTCACGGCATTGGATGTTTCTGAGTTAACGTTTCATGTACCTAATGGGAAAGAAGAGACATTAGCGCTTGTGCCAGGTATGACAGAATTTGCACCGGGGAACGTATCCAAACGGTTTGTAAATGCAGAATGGATCACAGAAGCACACTGGATCACCAGTGAAACAGGCATCGTCGAGTTAGACGGGGAAGACCTGAAGTCAAAACGAATCACAGAAGTTCCAGTAATGGATGATACGGTGGACCACGAAAAAAACTTATCGGTTTATGAGCCTTACATGATAAAACTACAACAAATCCCTAAAGAGGTTTCGGACCGTTCAACAGGATTTCATGACTGGGACACACATATCAAACCAAGTACTGATGGAGACAATGATAAACGAATAACATGGCATACGGAAAGTGCACTAGCCCCGCTATTAAAACAAGTAATTAGTTATACAAGTGAAGAGAACAACTATGTCATATTTACACGTTATTCAGCACGTGTAACATCTGAACTCAAATATAAGAAGTCTGAAATGGGTTCCGTCACTCGTATATTTGAGTTCAGTTATGAGCAAAAGCCTGCGGCACTTGGCTTCCAGCGTTATGTCGATGCCTTAGCTTTTGAAATTCATGACTACGACTTAGCCCCGCTATTTAACCACGAGCAATGGGAACGTATTGTGGAAGAGTCAATACCGACTTTTTATGCGCATGTAGTGAGATCTAATAGTGAAATCGCGTCTAGGTTAAATTCGTTTGAAATTGACTGGTTGACGCAAATCATCCTATCTTCTATTGTGGCTACAGCGGTCAGCAGGCAGAGCAGTCTGTCTGAAGCCATTCAGGAGTTTAAAGAAAAGGCGGAAGCCATCAGCAAGCGAACACTCCAAGTCATCTTCCATTCCACCATTGTGGATGCAGGAGATCAAGATCGAGATAGTGCAGAAGATAGTAAAGTTCTCTTGAATTTGTATTCGCTAATTCAGGATAATGAACTGATGGACTCTTTTTTGAAATTACTTGAACCGTTAAATGGAGATTTGCGGCAAGATGCTGCTTTTATAGAGTGGGTAGATAAAACAACCACAACAACTCTAGCCGCAGCTGTTTATCGAGCGTTAGGCGAAATGTTACCGGATGTCAATGTTGAAGATCTATTAGTGGATATCCAAGGTAAATGGATTTACTTGTCTGAGACTGAATCAGGTGGTTTAGGAATCATTAGTAAGCTAGCTGCTGTCATGCGCCATTCGACAGGTAAGTTTGAAGAGTACATGATAAAAAGTCTGCGCACGTGTGCAAGAAATAAAGTGACGACATCGTTAAAAGCAGCACTTCCACTTTTAGAGGAATGGCCATTACAAGAGATTGTTGCACAGATTCGTCAAGAGCGACGTGTGGAGCAGCAACAAGATTTGCTCGAGCATTTACTAGATACATTAGAACGTGCTGGAATTCCGCCAAAACGCGAGTTTGTTGTCAGCTTAGTGACCAAATATTTGCGTAGTCACAGTACAACTGAACTTGACCGATTTACAAAGGAACTGCATGATCTTTGGCATGAGGAGAGTCGCAGAATAGGGTGTCACATCAGTGCTAACATTTTTGCAGTGGCGTGCCTGAGACTTGAACATATTGCCGAACAGGCAGATTTGCTTCTGGGCCTTATTGGAAGTGATGAGGAACAACAGCAAAAGCAACGGTATTTGTTTATTGAATCTTTATTGCTTAGTGATTGCCATGAATCCTGTCCGGAATGTTTGGAACTATATTCGCCTTTTCAGAAATTTATGAAGCCGTCTAGAATCATTACAGAACATCTCTTAAAACCCATATATACTACTTATTATGCGGAGAGCGAGTGGAAGGCACGAGTTCAGCAAGCACTCGGGCGTGGTAGTCGTGTGAAATTAGTTGTGAGTTTTGAAGAGAGAGAGCAACTTCAATTGGATATGCTGCAACTTCTAAATTCACCAATTGAAATGGAGTTTGAGGTATTCTTCCCTTACATTCATTCTGTTCATAATCACGGGATGGAATGGTATTATGACTTGCGCGTGCGAGAGGTGTCACATGCTTAGACGAACGTTAAATGTCCGAACCGGACAAAAAACTCTAAAAGATACAATAGCCTCATTATTAGTTACTGAACTCATGAGTCCTAGTAATGAAATTTACTTTGTGATAAACCGGTTAAGTGATGTTGCGCTCTTGGATAATCAACTCGAGACTTATTCGGATCAGTTCCCTCGTGTACAGCGAAGATGGATCCATCTGTCTGATATTCTATATGCGCTGTCAGCAAAAGGGGCATCCGTTCGTATTATTTGTAATACAGAGCACCTACAGACTCAAAGAACAATTGTGGAGTTTAATAAAAAAATTGAAATACGTCATCAAACCGTTGGATTCGAGCACGAAGGGCTATTTACGGAACGACTATCGTTAAGTGGTACCTTGGCGTTCTCAGATCAGGGTTCCTATACAGGATCGGAACAAGTCGTTCTGAATTTGGAACCGTCTGAAGTTTTGAATGTATGGAATAAAGCACGGCATTCTTGGGAGGTGACTGAGCAATTATGATGAATCGCAGTAACCATGATTCATTTGTGAATGTCTACATCGAGAACCATTCCCCAGGCCACTCAAATGTCGTATATCACCGTATGATTTCTCGTTTAATCAATGAGCAGACGGCGGTCTTACCTATACAAACGGGTAATGAAATAACCTGGATGATTCTTCAAAAGGAAGGTAAAAAAGCAGAGGATCATACCAAAGAAATCCAGCATTTCATTGGGCGATATTGTCATTCGACAGCACCGAGAAAGGTTCTATTTGCAGGTGAACATACACCATTAAAAAAAGTAGGGGCTCAGCATTTTCCAGAGGGGTACTTTGTATTTATTTCCCCTCTTGCCGTATCCGATAAAATCTGGGACATGCTTAGCCTTTGGATTGGGCTAGATGAAAAACGCCCGAGTATTACTTCTGTGGACACGGAACATAGCGCCTTCACACTCCGAAACCAATTCCATGAGCAAGTGGCGACTGAGCAATGGAAAGAAGCGTTTAGGACATTAGAGATCATACGCCATGGTAGTTACGTGAGCGAAGAAAATTATTTATTTCTTAAAATGCAGTGGTTAGCTGCTCAACATCACTGGGATGATATTTGGTACTCCAAGGACTACGAGATTATTGTCCAGATGGACTATATACCTGCACGTATACAGCAAATACTTCTCCGCTCAGCTTACACGGCTATTGCTCTTTCGGATTTATCAGAGGACTTTAATAAGAGCCTTGTGTTGTTTACGCAATCTAGGTACCGTCTAGGAACATTAATTCACAAGAGTGTAAGTAGTAGAGAAGAGTCTATCTGTAGAATTAAAGCTTACAACGCCTACCTTGAAACAGATTATGATGGACTTCAACGATTGCTAAATTTTGTTCAAGATAGTGCTTCGATAGCAATCATTCATTTTTTATTAGATCAATTATCGCCACAATCAGATGAGCCGGAACTTACGTTAGAGAATAAGGTAATTACCGAGTTCCAACTTCAACATTTTGATCAAGCGTATCAAGATCTAAAAATGAGCAGTCTAACTCCATTTAAGACCAAATATTTATGTAAGATTGCAACAATGACCGATTCACCAATCGTATATGAGGAAGCAAAGTTCGCGTGGGATGAATTGCCAAGTGAAGAGCAACAAGCCTTACTCCGCGATCCAGAGTGTCGTGCCGACGTGATGTTGGTTCAAGCCCGGATGAACTCCACAGCAATTGCTACGAAAGAACCTTCGAGCCAAAGTGTCTCAAAAAGTGTTGAAGTAACTTGGCACAGATGGTTTGCGCAATTTTTATCGGAACCAAATGATGTTGAACAGGGGCAAGCGTTGCTAAGAGAAATGGATACGACAAGAGGAGGTATGGTCTGGACAGATAGTGTACTGACCTTACTGGCTGAACAATTTGCGGAACTCGCTATGATGCCTTTACATGGGAGTTCAAGAAGCTTATTAGAGACTGCGTTATCTATGTTTTTAACGGAGTTAATGGATCCAACTCATTTCCCAAAAGACACTGCACTGAGTTTGTATGATTATTGCTCTGAACTGATACTAGCCCATTCCAAGAAGAATCAAGCATCTATGACATACTTCCTGAAGTTATCAGAAGGTATTGTTTATTTGGATTTCAGCCTGACGCATCCACAATTTGAACGCTCAGTAGCTTGGTTTGATCTTTCCCCTAGTAAAATGGTACTCCCATTCCTGCAGGGGGCACTAGAACTGTATTTTGACTACGGTATTCCTCAACAGAAGCTGGTTGATTTGTGGAATCACTGGTCAGGGACATTAGGAGATTCGTTAATAACCCTTGAAACTGTACAACTAACTGGGTGGTATGAACTTGGACGTTTGATGGGAGCAGACGCAAACTTATTGGTAAGGTTGTCTCAGGCACTTCAAAAAAATGAAGAAGATTCGGTTGATGTACTTGCTTCTTTGCCGCCGCAGAAAATAGCAATTTATACTTTACGGGAGCATACAGCACGACGTGCAGTAGAGAAATTGGGTCTGCGAAATCCGTCTCATCGATATGTTATATGCACAGATGATGCACTAACAGCAGAAGCGAAGTCACATGTGAAATCTGCTGATATTGTCGTAATTGTTACGACATGTTTAAGTCATGCTATCTTTTACGGTATTCAACCTTACTTGAGGAATAACGTGGTATATCCACGAAGTTCAGGTACAACGGGGATTCTAATAGCGGTTGAAGAATATCTGAATAATATGAACTAGAAAATTACATGAAACGATCGATCAAATTAGTAGCTTATTTGGGAGAAGCGATGTCTTGATGCATCGTTTCTTTTTTTGATTAGATACTTTCAAATATGTGTTCCCGTCATGTTCTCGTTTCCAAAAAATACCGATCATGCTACTATTGGCATAGGCCTTAGAGACCACACTCGCAAGGCTTTTATTATGTTTAAACTACGATCTGGAGGAATGGGATGCTTACCTTATATACCTATGAGAGCCAACGTCCAGACAACAACCTTATTGAGAAAAACATCATTAAGGGACGTAACTATACTTATATTACAGCTACGAAAGCTTTGGCTTCTGTTAGAGAACGTGAAGGTCTGATTCCGGAACATCAATATCTGGAAGACGATCGAGGCGAGAAACGAAAAATGATTCTTTTTTCAAATATTGTTCGGGCATGGACTAAACAAACATACATGTTATCTTCAAGGGGCGAAGAGAAGGTCATGCTTTATCGTGCCATGAATGAAGTATCTAAAGGTACCGAACATCTTCGCGACTTGTTACGTCATGATTATTCTTCATGGATTCGTATCTTATATGCTTTAGCCGCACAAGGGATAGATCTTCGTCATACTTCACTTCCTGATGAGAAACGGAAGCAATTGGTTAATCCCGTCATTGAAACACATTTGAAGGATATTCAATCTTCCTTTTATGATCGTTTGGAGGCTGAAGGCAAACGATTGTTTGAAGCGGCAGCAAGGGACTATCTTAAGAAAGTGTCTTCGCCTACTGATCTTATCATCATGGAAGGTTTCACCTATTTTACAGACCTACAACGCTGGTTTATTGAGCAGTGCAGTAAACAAGGGAAAGAAATTGTGTTTATTGTCCCTTATCGGGAACATCAAAAAAAGGCCTTCTCAATCATTGAAGAGACGTATAAAATTATTGCTTCTAATTGTCGGTTTACCTTAAACACACCTAAAATTAGTGAACAACCAGATATAGAATATCTTCAAAGACAGATACTACAGAGTGGTGGTTATAATGCATTTCCCGATCAAGTTTCAAATGTCCATTTAAAGCAATATCCGAATCGGGATAGAGAACTGCAGGGTTGTATTACACAACTCAAACAATGGTTCGACAGTGGATATGAACCCAAAGATGTTGCCGTTGTAATGAGACGTTCAAAAGAATTTGTTGACAGACTTCGGGATTATATGGAAATGGATCCCCTTTACTATCGAGGTGAAAAAGTAGAATTGCTTACAACTCCTCGGTTACTTCTTCTTACACCTGTAGGAAGATTTGTTTTGAATCTGTACCAGATATGGAAGGATAATACTCTTGATCTCCAAGCAGATATATTGGAGTCGATTTTATCATCTGGATGGTTAGGAGCAGGGATTCAAGATTCAACACCTGTGTTTCGAGCGGTGAAGTACCAATACTTTAACACCTGTAGGTCGAAGAAGGAATGGCTAACGGTATTTACGCAATTAGAGACAGACTGCGAGAAAGAAATGACTTCTCGTTTACCACTTGGCCTAGTAGATAAGGAGACGGTTCGGAAGTGGAATGAGGTTATTGAATTACTTGATAGAATATGTAATCGTCTATTTCACCAGAAAGAAATATCGGTAGGAAGACATATTGAAATTTTGCAAGAAGAATTGAATCAAATGCTACCTAAAGATCTACGTAAAGCAGAACGGATCGTTTTAGAGAAAATCCAGACGGTGTTCCAAGAGTTAAGTACATATTTCTCGATTCCACTCACTACAGAAGAGTTTGGAGATGCGATACATGCACTTACTAAAGGTGAAAATACGGATGAAGAAGAACAGGATGAAAATGAGGAAGGACATGATTACTTACTTCGTATTGTAACTCCTGAGACATTGGATGGAATGGAATATAAGGCGGTCTTGTACTTGGGCTGTGATAATGTGCATGTTCCTGTATTGTATCCCGAACCATGGCCATTTTATGTCGATGGGAGAGGCAAACATCTCATGACCGAGCGGTACATGTTCCTGACGGTTATACGCTCGGCAGTAGAGCAGCTAGTGCTAAGTTACGCCCAAAAAGACGGAGACCGATCCTTTCAACCTAGTACCTACATGCAAGAAGTGGAACGTTTGTTAGAAACGAAAAGGGAAGTGCAAGGTGTACTGGATACCCTGGATATGAGTCTTGCCCATGATGGTGTTAAAGCGGTAAAAGTAAGATCGGCAAAACGAAAATCTTATGATTTGAGTGAATTAGCCCACTACGGTCTATGCCCATTGCGCTATCGATTAGAACTACTCCATCCTGAGGCAAGAATATATCGAACTCAATGGCAACTACAAATTTATGCTCAAAGTATTTGGCTAAATCGTATCTATGGTCGCATAGAACAATCAGATTTAAAGTCATCTGACAAAAATTTATTTTATCAGTCACTACTTAACTCTATGGAAATGACGCGAGAAGAGGTTCGCAGGATTTTCCCCGCGTTTAGTCCGATCGTTTGGCATGCTATCGAATTTCAGGTGAAAGGTCAATTAGATCACCTTGCGAAGGAGCAGCACAGTTATTTCCGCAGTCTCTTCAAAGGGTCTAAAGAGTCCTTTAGTGTTTTAGTTGAAGGGGAAGTTGAAGAAAGAACGATTAAAATTACGTTTGAAATACCTTATATGCTGCAATCTGCTAAGTTTAACGTTGCGTTATTTGGGGATTTGCTTTCAGGAGAATGGCTTCTACCAGGTAAAGATGAGAGTGATGGTAAAGAGTTCCATATAGAAATTGAAATAGAAGGAGTTCAATTATTTAGCACTCAATATCAAGCGGTGAACTGGTGGAGAAAAACGATTAACTCTTTCTTCGCCATTGAAAAGAAGCAAGTGGTAGCAAAAAATTCCCACACGAAAATGCTCAAAGAACACTTTGAAGGCTTACCAACAAAAATTGGACAAATGATCAAAAATATTGAATCAAATAAGTTTCCCATGCATCCTGGTGAGCATTGTACATCATGCCCTGTACGTCCAGAGTGCTTGGGTATAAGTAGTCCGTTGGGAGAGGAGAGCGAATGATTTTACGCGGAGGAATATCTCTATCTCAAGAGCAAGCTGCAATTGTTGATAGTGTAATGGGGGCAAAACCGATAACAGTGGTTTCGGCTGGTGCGGGATCAGGTAAAACCAGAACAATGGTTGCCTCAGTACTTCATCTCGTCAAAGAGGAAAAAGTGAACATTGATGACTTCGCCTTGATTACCTTCACCAACAAGGCAACCGATGAGATGAGGGAGCGTTTAGAAAGTGGTGTGCAGGACAGGATAAGAGACGCAGAAAATGAAGGCGATTGGGAGGAAAGAACCCACTGGTTTGAACAAAAGGAACGGATTGCATCTACGTTTATTGGAACAATACATCGTTTTTGTTCTATGCTTCTTCAAAACTTTGGATATACGGAATTGATTCCACATGAGACTGAGATTTTGATGGCACGCCATCATTTTCAAAGAGCGTTAAAAGAGACTTTAGACGAATCGTTAAGTGATACAGCGACTTCTATATTATTCAATAGTGATAACGTCAAGTGGGCCCCTCATGTAATGAATGAGCATCTTGAGCAGTGGTATGAGTACATTAGAGGCCGCGGTCGCTCCATAAAAGTTGTTGTTCAAGAAACTTTGAATCAAAAGGAAGACGATGAAGAGCAAGACCATCGTAATGCAGTTGCCCACCTGTTGAATAAACTCGACGACAAGTATCGGGCTATAAAACAGGAATTGGGTGGGGTAGATAGCAATGATCTTCTCCACAAATCTGCAGAATTAGTCAAGCGGTATGAACATCAAATTAGCCCTCTAGTAGCTTCTAGATTTCGATACTTATTTGTAGATGAATTTCAGGATACCGATGAATTACAGATGAGTATTATCCAATCCCTATCACCTAATTTAAAGCATGTTTTGGTCGTAGGAGATCGTAAACAAGCTATATATGGGTTCCGTGGAGCGGACCATTCCGTATTGCAGAAAATTGCAGATCTAAACAACACGAAGCCCCTGTCCCTTAGTGCTTCAAGGCGCCCAACTGCGCTTTTACATAAGGCGCAAGAAGCGTTGTTTGACGATATGGGGTTGAGATACGATTTCTTGAAAGAAAAATTAAACCAGGCAGAGGATGCTCATGTGCCAAAGGACAGTCTTATCCCATTCCAATATGAACATATTGATGTCTTTAAAGATAGGGAGCAACCTATTTTTGAACGCGTACTTCAAAAAATAAAAGACTTTCTCGGTCAATCGATACATGACCGGCATACAGGTAATCGCACTGTAGAATATCGCGATATTTGTGTCTTATTTCGTTCTAACTATCAGTTGAATCGTTATTTAGCAAAATTCCCATCCGATATTCCTGTGATAAATGATACCGGCGGCAGTTTCTTTAAGAAACCAGAAATTATAGCTTGCTACTACATGCTTCAAGCCATTTTAAAATATCCTGATGACGTTTCCCTAGACTTAGCTTTAGGAACACCTTTCTTGCCGTTTGTCGCTCCGAATTCGATTTATAAGAGTGATGGTACAAACCAAGTGCTGAGAGACTGGTTTGAAGAAGAGGAAGAATGTAAAAGTTGGTTACTGGGAATCGCGGAACTTCGAAAAAGGATAAAAGTTGATTTGGTTCCTCAATTACTAACATATATGTATGAATTCACAAGAGTTAGGGAGTACTATGGTAAACAAGGAAATTCCCAAGCTGTGGCCAACTTAGAGAAACTCGTGATGTGGTCGCGAGAACTTATGGATGCTGAAGCCCAAACCCTTCAACAATTTTTTGACCGCTTTCAAACAGCTCTTTTATCTGGTATGAATATGGACGAAGCTGACACTGGTGAAGAAGACGCTAAGCCAAATGCTATACGTTTCTCGACAGTACATTCAGCTAAAGGATTAGAGTATCCCATCGTCATCATCCCAGATGTCGGTCGAAGATTACTTCCAAATGATAAACTTCCAACTTTCCATGAACGCGAGGGTTGGGGTATCGATCTCATCCTTCCAGGTGAGCATGGCCGATCATCGAAGTTTAAGGAATGGGAAGAGCAGCATCGTCAGGACTTTTTAGAGGAAGAAGCACGTATCCTTTATGTTGCAGTAACACGTGCTGAACATGTAGTCTGTATGATTGGTAACGGATCAAGAAAGGTAAATACTCCTGATTCAGAGAATTGGTCTTGGAAAGATGAAATTCTTACTGCTGGTCCAGCTTTGGCGAAACTCGGTACACATATAGTAAAGATTGACTGATCTCAATAGATAATTTCTTATATGGCCGAAGGATAAATGATTCCAGTGGGGGAGGTTTATTCTTCGGTTTTTGTTATGGTATAGTGAGGGGAATGACTCACTAAAGGAGGCTATTTATTTGAATGAACCGCTTAATGTACAAGAATTTTATGAACCTTACAAGTTATTTTTAATGAATTGCAGACGCATGTACCGGATAAAAGGTGATCACGAATCTGCGAATGGTGTAACGAAAGAGTTAGGCAAACTACTATTAGAGAAGTTGGGTTATTCGGAAAGTTCATAGAAAAGATTGGTGATCTGTTTAGAGGATTTTAGTCTTATATGTAGGCTAGAGTTAAAATTATATAATACTATTTTAGGGTATTTGGTTCGTGAGTCGATTTCTTTGTAAGACATAGAATTAACTGGTCAACTTAGGGTCGTGTAACATAACTAATTAAACTCTCCTTGAAGAAATATCAAACAATCGGTGGTTGCTGAAGAGAAGACCAATATAAAATGACAAGTGAATATGTTCAGGAAAGCAATTCGTATAGGTCGTATTTAAGAAGCTTTTATACTGAGTTTAAATATGTCCTATAAATAATGCAGCTGCTGTGTATAGTTCATTTTTGAACAAGTGAAAATGAACTTATGTACAAGTACACAAAAGGACTGAACAAAAAAATGGCTAATAAATAAGGGGAATGGTTATTGAAACTGTAAATGTAATATAATCCATTTTATAGGAATTTTAATATCCATTAAAAATCGAGTATAAGAAAAAAGCACCTCCTTATTGGGGTAGTGCTCCTCTTATTATCTTTTCGCAAAAGTCATGCAAACTAAATTGAGTTGATAAGAGAAAAGACGAGACTTCATAGCCCAGTTGTTTAAGAGTTAATCGACAAGATTATGTGTTGAGAATTTGACGTCCCTGATCTACCAATCTTTGCAGTATTTTTAATTGCTCTTGCGTTTGAATTGAACCTGTCTGAATTAATAACTCGATTTGAGGTAAATCATGTTTAAGTTTAATGATTTCTGCTGCTTTTCCACTAAAAATTGATGTTTTAAGATTTAAATATCCTTGGCCCCCCCTTAAAATCTCACATGCGCCTTCAGCATCTTCAGCATTATTAACATATACTTCTTCATAACCGGTGAATTCTTCAAAATTATCTTCATATACTTGTACAGAGAAAGAGTATTCAACTACAAATTTGGTTTTCACTATATTCCCTCCGTTTCTTATAAGTACATAAATATTATATTAAATTCCTAATATTAATACAAACATTGGAGATTATCAGTATACTACCTGGAAGATCATCAGTATGCATTGTCACAACCTCAGCCTATGGGACAAGTCGTTCTCGGTTCTGTTGGAAGTGGAAAGACAATGATAAGCATACACATAAAACAATTGATAATGAAGACTTACCATTTTGATTGATTGGGAAGTTGCTCTACGTTCATTTTTTATTCTATTGCTTTAGGTAATCTACTTATGTTAGTGAACTTCAACAAAATTCTTATTTCAAAAAAAAGTAATACATAGTCTGCCACTGAAAGAAAATTTCTAATCAAAATTGTTAAAGAGGTCGCAACTTTTGCTCATTTAAATGGCTGTACCGCCTGTAACGGTATGGTGTTCTAACAGGTTGAAACAAGTAAAAAGATCCAAGTGGCCTTCGATTCGCAATTTGGATTTATATTTGTTAATTGGAATTTTGAAGCCATTTGTTTGCGATATACTGAGATACTTTTGACCTAGAAGAACACCTATTTTTATGGTATTGTGGGAAATAAGTCGGAGTTATAAAATTTGACTTATTGTATTCCTTACCTAACTATTTAATCTACATCAACCATAATAAATGAAACTATATTTAACTATTACATCCCTTCAGGAGTTGCCATGAAAGAGAAAACACTGGTAAACGCTTTGTTAGCTATATTAAAGAAAGACGATATTGTAGAACGTTATTTTAGAGAAAATATTCGCTGGCTAGAGGATCGTACTCGTTATTGGCAAAAACATCACATACGAGTTGGATTAGTTGGCGTAACTAGTAGTGGTAAGTCGACTTTGCTTAATGCTCTTATGGGTGAATCTCTACTACCAACCGCAGTCAGACCAAGCTCAGGGATATTAGTTACATGTACAAAGGGTGAAGAAAACGAAGCGACGGTGTACTTTGAAAACGGTACCCCTAAAATATTCTCCGGTCCTATATTGGCCAATCAATTGGAGTACTTCGCCGACGAACGGCTTAACCCTAAAAATCATAAGGGAGTTACATATATTGAGCTTAAGTCATCCCAGTTTACAATCGATCCAGCCATTCAGATTGTAGATAGTCCTGGACTCGATGCTTATGGGCTTGAGCGACATGAATCTTTGACCATGGAAACCCTGTTACCCACAGTAGATGTGTGCTTATTTGTAGTGACTATGAAAGCTAATTCAGATGAATCAACGTATCGGGTTTTAAAATCCGTTAGTGACCATAACAAGCCTCTCATTATTGTTCAGAATATGCTGGACTCGGTAGAGCCAAAAAAGGGGCTACATGGAATCGTGTTGAAAACACGCGAGGAGATCGCTTTAGAACATAAGAACCGCGTAATGAGAATTGTTGGTAAGGTGGATATACAATTAGAGAATACAGCAATACTCGTCCAAGTCTCAGCAAAGCAAGCGCTGATGGGGCAGCAATCTCCAGGCAGTCATGAAAAATATGAGGCATCCCGGATTAGTCAATTGATCCATTCACTTCAACAACAAGTGGACCAGTTAAGACCTTTCATTGCACGAGAGAGGGTGCATCAATTAAAACGTCATGTGGAGGAAATGCTCCACTTAGAAATTGAGGGTCACGCTGGGATAGAGCAGGAATACATGAGACTGGAGACACGACGCAAACAACTTTACGACTGGGAAGAAGAAAAGCGTGATCTTTCGAAAATATTCATGAAAACCCGCGGATCGATGACGAATATGATTCAAAAGATCAAGACAACGTTTGATCGTACACTCGCTGAAATAGATGCTTTTGAGCAAACCAAAATAGATGACGCGGATCATAGTCTTCAGAGCTTGAAAAACGAAGTAGAGGGCGCAGAACAATTAGTCATTCAGACGGGACGAATTTATGATAGAAAAGTCAAAAGCTTGAGTAAAAAGCTGAATATCAACGAAGGCGACTACAAAGGTGATTTACTCCCAGGAATAATGCGTTCCTCTAATGCATTCACTGTCAGCAAAAAAATCATGCAAGAGACATATAAGGAGAGAAAGAGCGGATTATTTGGAGGTCCCTCTCGTTTTTTGGGAAAAATATTCAAAAAAGATAATTGGGGCTATGAGGAAAAAGAGCAAGACGTTGAAATTATTGACATAGAGGCGATTCGTCGCCGTCTTACGGATAATCTTAGTGAGATTGTGAATCCGTTGTCTGCTTTTCGAGATCAATGGGCACAGCGGATATCAGTGCAACTAGATATTGTCAGAAACGAAATCGAACGACGGAAGGAAGAATTCCGTATAAAGGTCGTTTCGATTGAAGAGAAACAACATATCCAATCTGTGATGAATGATATTAGAGATTTAATGGAGCAAGAGGGATATCCGATTGAAGTTAAGCCAGAAGAACAATCCCAATCGAATAGAGAAACTGCAGCGACTTCCGAAGTTTTGGATGAGGTACCTCTTACTGCACCAGTCACGGAGAAGAGTCGCTCAGTCATTGAGATCGACTCATCTGTGCTTGCGTTGTATACACTTAGTCACCAGTTGGTGATGAGTAGCTTTTCCGTTGTGTTTGATTTTGCACAGGGTTGGACGGACAATAGTAGTCCTATCTTCAGCACATCCGTTATTTGGGGCTGGGACGAAATTAGCTTATCCGATTTTTGTGTTCGTTTTCTCCATCGCCAGTTGAATGAAGAGGATCTAGAGCTCTTTCAGAAACAGGGATTTCTGTATAAGCACGTTGAGAATCATCGATACATTGTTGTCAATGAATATAAACTAAATGAGAATGCCAGAAAACAGCTGTTTAGTCTCCTAAATCATGAACCTTATCGTACTTATATGTTAGTAAATACAGTTCAGCAGGGTGCAACAATTAAACAGATCAAAACAAGTTTGATACATCAAGTCGATTTAACCAAAAAATCTATATTTCATTGGGTAAGTCAGTCCTTTACTGAGTTTATTGAAGGCGATAATGTAGCAGAAGGTCTGCGGAGCCTTATGGAAATCAGCGAGCAGCAACTTAATTGTAAAAAAGGACTTTATTTAATAAATCATCCCAATCCAATTTATTCACTGTTACTCACCGAACTTTCACTGAAGAAACAGATGACGATTGATGATGAAAGGAAACTCCAAGCCGCATTGTCAAAAACGTGTGCGCATCTTGTAGTGGATCAAAGTATCCTACAAAATTGCGCAAGCTTAATGAGGGCTTATATAGAAAATTAAGGGAGCAATTTAAGAATGAGCAATTCCATTTTGATTGAAGTTGACGAAATGACACGTAAAATTATGGAAACATTGCAAACTGAAATGCATGAAGGGAGTCAACGTGCATTGGGACATATGAAAGATGACATTGTTACTTCCATTGAGTCCGTGCAAAGAATTTTAAAGCAGTTCGAACATTCAAATCAGCGTCTTACCAATGATTCTCACGAACAAGTAGAATCTTTACGTAGAGATGTTGATCAGATGCAACAGAGTGTCAACGGAATCACTTCTTCTATTCAAGGCGAGCTAGATACAGTGTCTCAGAGATTACTTGATCAAATCACGAAACTGAGTCAGCGAATGGATACCATTTCAACGACATTAAATCAATTTATGGAATTAACGGTACAGATTCCGCAAGTTACGACTTCACTTCAAGCAATTCAAGAACAGTCTGTCGGTCTTAGCGAACAAGCGATACAGCAAGCGGAGGACACATCCCGAATCCTTGAGATATTGCACGAACAACAGAAGCAAAATGCTGCGACCCAGGAGTTGCTCATAGCAGAAATTCAGAAACTAGAAGATGAGATCGCATGGCACAATAGACCATTACTTAAAAAATGGTTTGGCGGAGGGAAGAAAACTAAATGAACATTAATTTACTAAAGGAACTCGTTTTACAGCCTAATCTGATCCGATTAGCAGATACATATACCCCCTATTTAACTATTGAAGGTAAACAAACGTATAAAGACATTTTGGAAGCTAAGCTAAATAATTTAGAGACTGGAGAGTTTTTAATTCCGGTACTGGGTATTCAAGGAACGGGGAAGAGTAGTTTGCTTAACGCGTTGCTCATGGAAGATCTGGTTCTACCCGTTGACGCTGACGAAACTACATGCATACCAGTTGAAATTAGATACGGTCGTCATAATGATGGGGAAGTTCATGTCTATTTTGAAGGACGAAACGATATTGAACGTTTCTATGACAAGACCAAAATGGAACAATATGTGCACAATCGTTTCAATCCTGGAAACGAAAAACAGGTCTCACATATTGTGATCTACAAAAACGATAATCTATTAGCCAATCAAGTTGTATTGGTAGATCTACCCGGCGTAGGAAGTATGACTGCTCGTAATGTGGAGACCACCATGCACTATATTGAGAAATTATCTGGCGCAATCTTTTTACTGCGGACCGTTCCTCCAATTACACGTCCTGAACGAATTTTCCTCACTCATACCTGGCCTAAGCTTTCAAATGCTTGGTTTATTCAAAATCAGTGGAACGATGAGAGCAAGGAAGAAGTTGCCGATGGTAAGGAACATAACCTCGCGATTATCAAAGATATTGCTACACAAACCAAGACAAAAGCCCCTGAGGATCTTCGTATTATCAATGTATATAAAGGACTTAATGCCAGATTAGAAGATGATCTGCCAGGATATCAAGCTTCCGGTATGCAAGAACTCCGTCTGATGTTGGAAGATGTATCGTCCAACTGGAAATCTGTTCTAACAGAAGGATTCAAGTTGTATATTCGGAATCTTGTACAAGCAATTCTAAAAAAAATAGACGAGCGCCATAATGATCTAGATTTGAGTGCCGAGGAACTTCGTGCGAAATATGCAGCACAAGAACGAGAATTTGATGAAGTGGTAAGCCGGAATAAACGGCGAATTGCAGATTATTCCGACAAACTATATGATCATCGGATGTTAATGAGCGATTATGCGATAACGGTCAGCAAACAACAAGAGGAGAACCTGCGGAGTGAGATGCGACGAATTATTGGATCTGGTGTAGTAGACGGAGAATTGTTGAATCGTGCTTTCACCGAAACAAGAGATTCCTTGATGGAAGATACGTTGGAAGAGTTCTCGTTGAAATTGTTCGAAATTCAAAAGGATACTTCTGTGCTGCTGGAAGATTTGGAGATTCAAGATATCAATGGAGAGTTTGACAAAACTAGTGAATTCCATAAAAAGGAATCCTTCAAGTTTGAAAAAGCAATCCCATCTTCATTTGGTATCGCTGGTAGTCTGCTAGGTCTTAAAGTTGGAACTCTTGTCGGAAGTGCCTTAGGACCTTTGGGTTCAGTAGTTGGCGGTATAGGTGGTGTGGTCGTTGGAACCGGAATCGCCATCCTTTCCTCTTGGTTAGGAATCCAGGCAAAGAAAAAGATTGTGGAGGTTAGACAGAAATATACGCTTCAAGATCTTGAGGAGCCGATTCGTAGCTTCCGCCACATGCTCAAGACCCACATAGAAACCGCATGTGACGAGATGTTTGATCGTTTAGATGCAGAACTACGTGTATTTAAGAAGCTACAAGAGGATTCTCTTCGAAATGATAGGACTACTCACAGCCATATTCTTCAACAGAGTGAGGCTGATGTAGAGAAAACTCGGAAACAGTTGGAAGAGGAAAGTACATTTATAGTTCGTTTGGAGGAACAACTCGTATGATCGATTTTAACGTGTTAAATGATCGAATGCAGGCGATTAGCACGCTAGCAACTCGTTTAGATCATGAACCTATACAAGTCTTAGCTCGTTTCCTATCTGAACGAATTGCTCACCCTGAAAGTTTTGTAGTCATGTTAGGTGAAACCAGTAGTGGAAAAACGACGCTCCTCAATGGGCTACTCGGAAAGGAAATGCTTAAAACAAGTGCTAAACCAACAACAGGCACGATTGTGGAAGTGATGAGTAACCCTAATGAAGATGTTCAACGAGAAGTAGAGACCTATTATGCGATCAATAAAGATGCCACAATGGAAGAAATTTCACTAACTACTTTTGGAAGTCTTGCCCTTGAGCCTGATGCTGATTTGCACCGTCTACGTGTGATCGTACCAACTTTTCCTCATGACCTGCGAGATATGCGTCTCTTTGATACACCAGGTTACGGCAGTATAGTAGAACATCATGAAGCAGTATTGAAAGATTTTATCCCGAATAGTGATGTTATTGTTTACGTTGTATCTCATCGAATTGGATTTAAACAAAATGATTATGAATTTTTGAAGTATGTCAATGAACTGATTGGCCCCGATACAGAAGTGTTACTCGTCATTAATCGTGTACCGGAAGGGATTGGGGCGAGTGATACACGTATTGAGGAAATTCGTGGGTATGCAGAGGACTGCCTGCATCGGAAACTTCGTCTCCAGCTCGTGCGAAGCAGTTATAGGGAAGGGCAACCTGTGCTACCTAGTGAAGCTGGATTATGGAACGATATTCATCAGATCTTGGAACAGGAAGAGCGAAAGGAAGCACTCCAGCGTGCGTTTATAGCGTATCAGGACGATATCTTGCTGGAGATGAAGGGACATGTAGTGCAGCGGTTAGTGGCGCATCAGATGTCAGCAGAAGAAGAGCAGGACGTATTAGATGCCATGCAGCCACTTCTTGAAACAGAGGAACGGGCACTAGAACGGATTAACGTCGTTTTTGATAAGTTAAATGGTCAATTAGCGAAGCTGTTTGACGGTGCAGCTAATACTATTAAAGGCAAAATAGACATTGAACTAGATGATACTAACAAATGGGCCAGCAAAGATGAGTGCATTGGTTTCGTTCAGAATCATATGTTTCCACTCCATGTCAAGAACGAGACCAAAAGCATTTCGAATTGGATTCAAGATGAATTGGAGCGGCTCGATGAAGAAATCTTTGCCATGCTAAATACGGCTGTTGTGGAGTTTGAAAAGAAAGTAGTATTGAAATCTAACTTGTTCCAACCGCTACTTGTAAACATCAGCAACCGACTTGCCCATAAAGCAGCGGGAAACGGTTTGAACGCTTTTTTTAAACAATTCGGGGGAGCGGGTGGAGCGGGAGCAGGCGTGGCCAATGCAGCAAAGAAGGGGCTTAAACAGGTTGGGAAAATGTTTAATAAGACCTTTTCAAGGGATACTCATAATGCTCTAGCATCATTTCTAAAGAAGATGGGTGCCACTTCGACGAAAGCCGTAACTGCAGCAGCTGCCGTTATTGTTGAAGGTATATTTTATATGATTGATTCATTAACCTGGCAACCAACCTTAAAGAGGCACATTAGAAAAGCACTAGATACATGGCGTGATGAAACCATAACAATGGTGAGCAAAGATCTTACACAGTTAAAAGAACATAATATGGAAAATGTACGAGCATATTTTGAAGTATATCGAGAAAGTATGCCTGAAAAAAAACATGAACTCACCCAAGATGTCCAATTATTACAAGAAATGGTTTTTGACATTAACGACATATTGAGCCAAAAAGATACGATCGAGGTGACACATTATGAAAGATAATAGGCATACAGATCTACATGGAAGTTTGCCACTATCGAAAAAGCGGCGTGAATCAAAAGTCATCGATGCAAATGATATAAGTGACAATAATGTTATTGTAGTCCGGAATCAGAACAGTGAGTTATTTAAACAACAAGCCGCCTTGAAAGCGCTGGAATCCATTCCCGATTTATTGAACTTGGCAATGTCATTGGTAGATATCAAAAAGACAGCAGTCCAAGCAGATTCTGTTGTGAAAGTTATTCGTGAGCAGGGTGAGTTTCTACAGAAACAAGCGGACGTTCTCGTAAAGACAGAAATCGCTCGAAGAAATTCATTAGCTACTAAGAGTGAGGCGATTCAAGGTTTATTACAGGATTTGTATGGAAGTCTAAACACCCTTCAGACAGGTGATGAGGTGAAATTGGAACTGATAGGACTTGTAAATCGTTCTATTCAAATTCTATTAGAAGATAAAGATAATGAACATGAGAAATGATTTCCTTGGAGGTATTAACGCTATTCTAGAGCTTATACGAAGTAAGAAATATCAAGAAGCCCAAGAACGGGTCAGTAAAGAAAAGGAACGATTTACTCAAGTAGAAGTTCGTGAACGACGGCGGCGTGTAGATGCTTTGATTCAATCTATTGTTCAAATTGATGTACAGATCCAAACCATAACAAACCAAATGATGTTGATAGACGGTCCTGGTGCAAAAGAGTTAAATGAAACCATCAAGGATTTTGTCATTGAATTAAAAGCGGAGAAAGCAAGGCTACAAACCCAAAAACGAGTATCAGCGAGAGCGAAGTGATTTCATAACAACTCGGTTGCTGCTTGTTCATTAAATAGTCTATAAAAAAACATCCTAAGATGGCTAAGATCTTGTTTATTATCTAATGAATATTTATGTATTAAATCCTTACGAGCTAAGGAGTTTTTGTTTAATTAAACTATCACCGAGTTATGGCGATATTCCTTATGAATTCTGGTTATATGAGAAATTATGGAAATTATTCTTTTTAAGCAATTAAAGATACTTTATGTGTAAAGGTTTTAAGCATGCTAATGATAGCCTTTCCTTAAATATTATTTTTAGAAAAATGGTCAACGATAGAGAACGTTCGTTCTCTATTAGGTCATGAAATAACATAGTATTATACCAATAGAGAATAAGAAGAAATTGGCTTTAAGAGTGATGAAGAAAATACGATTAATAATAACTTTACTTTATAAACAATAATCAGTGAAAGGGTGCACGAAATGCAGATTTCCATATATGATAATTCCCAATTGTACATAAGCCTCAAAGATAAGAAGATACATAAGCATGAAGGTTCTTTAGCAGATATCAAATGTAAATTGCTTTATGACTCGAACGACAATTTTATCGGAATTAAAATTTTGTGTACATTGTCTGACACGGGAGAGAATATTGTATTGCCAGAAGTTGGACCAATCGAGTTTCCAATGCAAAAAGCTATCGTTACTCAAAATGAGGATGGGATTAATTTAGTCTTTGGTAAGGATGTAGTAGTCCATAAAGAGGTGGAGAACGAATGCATTATTGATTTGTGTCATGCTGGTATTACAGGGATTGAACCAATGCCATATACGCATATTGGAGGCAGAGAAGTCATCAAACCATTTATCATACGTGATACCCCAGGTACATCTGCTCCGATGTGGTACGAATTGGAATTGCCGAGTTAGGAAGTACTAAAGTAAACAAGGAAATTCCCAAGCTGTTTAGAAACGTTTTGTTGCCAAACATTACGCTAATTTGTAGATTAAACAATATTGCCACCACTGAAATCGTCATATCTATCATTATTAAATTAATAATACGCTGGATGTTAAATGTCTCTGGGTCGTTTACGTAACATTAAAACTTTCCTCATACAGCAGCAGAATCAATAATAACGTAGAGAAAGAGTACGAGTAGTTCATAACTGTGATATTTTTAGTAATCACCATCGTTAAGAATGAATAATGGGGTATTATGTAATTATATGGTATGGTCTTCCTATCAACAGACTGAATGACAAATTTCGCCGTTCGACACGAGACCGACTGTCCCTACGGTATCAAAGAAGTTAAATTTCGCCGATTGATTAACGCATTGCTGTAAACATGTTATCACACCAAATGTAATAAAACTAAACGTCGATTTTGGCGAATACACTCGGCCAGAACCGAAAGGAGAAAAATATATGCGAACCATCGCTTACCCCAATATCTATCAAGGCTACAATAATGGGAACATCTATATCATCACAGAATCTGAAACGGACGGTCAGTTCAATGTCTATCAGTTGTTTGACGAGTATAATGATTATGCAACAGCTTCCGATATCCGTGCTGCACAGTTGTCACTTAAAAATGTTCCAGACGAAGAAATCATTGTCGCTATTCAGGGCAAAGAAAGGAACGCTTTTTTGATTATGAATCAAGTCGATCATCATGAAATGAATTCTTTCAAACTCACTCTCGACGAAATTCTATAGTAAATTCATAGAATCCGGCCCAGTTATCACGGGACCGTTTTTTTATATCTGGTATTTCAAAAGAATCATTACCAGAGGGATTTTAAACGCTTAACTAAGAGCATTTTGGTTTTCGCTTTACGGGATCGATGGCAAATAAAGAACATTCAATTCTTTGGATCTCAAGTTCACTGGACAAAATCCAACCCAATAACCTTAAGCCAATACTCGGAAACGATAACGACATGTACTGCAATCGGACTCTTTTTCTCTCGATAAACTAATCAGGGTCCCAGTGCTCCTAACTACATGATCGCTTAACTTCGTTGTTGAATTTAGGTTTAAGGTCAACGGATACTTTTTCAACTCTGAGGAAAAACACATCAATACCCACTCATTAGTATTGAGCAGCAGTTCATATCAGGATCTGCTTCGGTTAATTTGACTAATCCAAAGGGGGTTAAATATAGTTTTATGGGCTTATCTTTCAAGAAAATCAAGTGAATATTCAAAGGAGACAACGAATCAAGCCACCCCAATTTATGCCTAGTTATACAACCAAGCTCTAACATATTCTGCATGGTCCGCTTTCATGGAAACCATAGCTCTGTAGAAAGTTTGTTGAACTAACTCCTCAGTTGTCTCCGGAGAACCACACAATCGGTATAGATAGAGAACACGGAGGAATGGTACTGCATATATAGTTCGGTACATAGATCAATACTCATTTCAAGTTTCTTCTTCCTTCACTTTATACAACGGGGCAGATCAACTAATGATACTGTGAGATAGAAATTTATAAAAGAATTATTAGAATGCATATCATTTAGGAGAAATTTAAGATTTCTGTCCATATAAGGTTGCATCGGGTTTAATGTTGTAATTCATTCACAAATAATGAATCTTAATTTGTACACGGAAGTCAAGTACAACTGAGCTTAACGATAGATACTAATGAAAAAAGTTACGTTCTTAAAAATGACATTATTGTAGAGCAAAGTAAAACTAGAAGTGAATTTAATCTCACTCAACTTAACAAGATATATATTGCCGATTTGCGCAGTTGAGAATCTTGGCGCTCGTCAAGCCATATATATCTTAGTCATTAGGCAAAGCCGGACGATTTTTCAAAGAATGATCAATCTACTCAAGCTTAGGCGAGCAATAAAAGATTTATCTCGGTATTGATAAAGTGATTAAGCCTCATGGGAGTTCGACTTAAGAGATCTAACTGTCATTCGAACTTCAATCAGGAATCGGGGTGATGAGTTTTTTAACTTCTAACCGATAGTTTATCTTCCGAAAATGGTAACCATATATTTATTTATCAGATACTGTATGATATGATACTCAGGAAAATTGTACCAGTTAGAGGGTTTGGATCGTTACCTCAATATTGGTACTCGCATCAATCTATTTAGATCATAGTGGAGGAATTATAAATGATAGAGTGGGTAAGAATCCCAAAGTTTTTAATTATTATGTTTATTTCATTTGTAGGAATATGGATTTTTATTCCATTTATACTATTGGTCATATCAACATTCACAAATATATCAATGCTAAAAATCCCTACGGTAAATATTGAGAAAACGGCTCAGTTAGGGGATACATTCGGTGTTGTGAATGCTCTTTTCTCTGGACTAGCTTTATCTGGCCTCATTTATACAATATGGACTGAGAGATTAAACAATAAAGCTCAGAGCTTTGAAAATCACTTCTTTCAACTCCTTAACTTTCATCATACGATCGTTTTCGATTCTGGAGGGAATGTTAATGAATTGTTTGACCGTATTTGTCAACAAATTAAGCAAACTTGTGAAAATCTAAGAAATGCGAAAAGTCAAGTAAATAAGGAAGTTTTAGTTGAGACTTATAAAAGGAATTATAAGATGTATCATGCAGTTATGAGTCATTACTTCCGTAATTTAGAACACATGATAAAGTACATTGATGAGTCTGAAATTGATAATAAAAACAAGTATTATAAAATTCTTTTTTCACAGTTATCAGAATATGAAATTATTCTTCTTGCATACCACGGTTTGACTGATAAAGGTTCAGCTTTAGCTTTTAGGGATTATATAATTGATCATAAATTACTAAAAGAGTTGGATCATATTGAGCATGGAGAAGCTGGTGAGATTTTGAAAGTAGAATATACAAAGCTTAGCAAGAGTTCTAAGTAAGGAGAGGAATTAACATTGAAAGCAGATTCCACTAGTAATGTTATAGAAAATTATTTACAATCACGAGAAATTAACTATGCTTTAATGATTGATCAAGTATGGGGAGCAGGAAAAACATATTATTGGAATAATATGATCGTTCCTTATTTAAACAAAGAAGGTATGATTCCATGTTACATAACGTTAAATGGAGTGAAAACACAGGAAGAGTTCTCTTCTCGAATGGCGCTAGGGTTCAGACAGGCTGTATTTTTGAAGTCAGAACCTAACCCGCTCGAAATAGAACAATATCTTGATACTGAGAAACTATGCCTTTGTATTGATGATCTCGAACGAGCTGAAATGGAAATATCAAATATATTTGGGCATGTTAATTTATACGTTGAACATAAACAAATAAAAACGATTTTTCTTTGTAATGAGGAAAAAGTAAAAAAAACAGATCTTGAAAGATATTTAGATTACAAAGAAAAAATAATTGGAAAGACTATTCGTCTCGAACAAAATTTATCATATGCTATAAAACAAATGATCGATGAATTATACAAAAATAGTAGAAATAGCGACTACCATGTATTCTTAATTAAAGTTACTGACGTGATAGAAGAACTTTTAATAATTACTGAAAAAAATAAAAGAAATAAAATGAGAAAAGCTATTAATCTGCGAATACTAAAGCGTGCCCTCATTGACTTTCACAAGGTTTATAACACATTTGATGAAACGATCCATAATACCGTAAAGATCCAGTCTTTACTTTTTACTTTGATGCTGTCCATAGAGATGCAATATAAGGATATTAGTCATGCATTGAGCGTTGTAGAAACTTATAATGAAAGAGTATTTTATCAAGCAAATTATAATGAGAATATTGAAGGGTCATTTCACGGAATGTTTGGAAAATATCACAAGCATTCGATGTTCAGAGAACTAATTTATTATTATCCATCGATCAGTCGTTACCTAAGAACAGGAAGCCTTGACGAAAAAGAATTTAAGGAGAATTTCTCTCAAAGCAATGATGAAAAAGAAACAGATCCGGAAAAGATTTTGTGGGGCCCGTATTGGGAGTTAGAGGATGAAGTATTTCTGAATGCTATCGGTACTGTGATGAAAAAAGTTGAAGCTGGACAATATGAACTCTATGAGTTCGGGAATATATATGCACATATTGGCAATTTTAAAGATAAGAATTTACTTCCACGAATTTACTACGAAAATCCTGATCTACTAAGTAGATTCAAAGCATCGATTGACTACAAGTTTAAAACATTGAGTGAAGATTTCAATTTTAAAAACGTGCAAAGCAAGCTTAATTCTAGGGTCAATGAAATAAATAATTATGTTAATGATAAAATCAAGGGGAAGAAAATAGAACAAAATGCAATCTTAGCAAAAGACCTAATAACATATCTTGAGACAAGCCCAGAAAAATTCGTGAATAAAATAAATGATTTAAATAAAACAGCATACGATGTACCTATTTTTAAATATATTGAAGAGGACAGATTTATAGAAGGCTTAAAGAAACTAAATAATAGCGCACTGGACAAAGTACGAGCAGCTATTTACTATCGATATCAGAATTATTCCACTAACCAAATTATAATTGGAGATATTGACCCATTAAAAGAAATTGTTAAAAAACTTAAATCTTATATTTCTTCAAAGAACAATGTTGAATCAGTAGATTGTCCTATTCCATTATCAAGCCATTTACTTCAAAACTTATGTGATACTTTAGATGAGATCATTCAAAAGACATAAGTACAGTTCCGGATTTATTTTCTGGACTATTAATTCAACATCAAGCCTCTGCATACATTATATTCACCCACTCTAAGTAAGTACATGTGACTTAACGTAAATAAATTCCTTAATTCACTACTGTAGCAAACACATATGCAATTGCTTTTTGATTTGCAAATGTCCCATAACAGTCTAGTGGTCTGTATCCCACACTAGGAGTTGAATAACTTAAGCACTTAACCAAATTGCTATTGTCCACAGTAAATATGATTTTGGGAATTTCCCGTCATAATTATCAATGGAAAATTCAGCTTTGCATGGACTACATCTAGATTTTTAAGTTCCTTTATATTGTGAATAATTCGTTGTGGGAAAGGAGGCAACATAACCTCAAGTCTATAACGTAACCGAGACATTATGTTATCTTTTATATAATGTATCTCTCCTCATCTGTGGTTTTTCAATGACTGCAAATCGAGGAGGAGTTTCCTAAAAAGAGTCATACTTTTCATAAAAAGATATGCTTATTGTTCTGAATCGAAGTGGGAACCATGAAGGGGGTTACTACTTTTTCAGTAATGCACCAGATGGAAGAAATTTCTTGACTTTTTATAGTTCTCCTTTTATAATTTTATTAAACTAAATACCCCTTGCGATCAAAACTTATAAAAGCATCCCGAGAGGGAGCTAACAAGTAGGATGCGCGTTGGAAAGTTTGGCCAGGACATTTTCAAAGAAATGCACCTTCCTTTCTGTTCTTATCCGCCCCTACCTTTGTAGCGTGGCGGTTTTTGGTTTTAATCCGAACAGAGAGGAATTATAACGAATGAAAATTATTGGAGATCTACAAAAAGACTCATCAGAGGTAACACTGGCGTTTTCTAATGTTAGTGGAGATACCACAGTAACTGCTGAATTTGCCGCAGACCGACTTTCAAAACTTACCATTGGCGGAAGTAACTTCACAACTGTATCTTTAAACATCGTGCATAAGAATACACCTTGGAAGAGTTGGGTTGGGAAACTTACTAAATTAATCCGCCTGGTCTTTCTCTTAATCACTATTTACCCACACATAATTTGACTTAATTTACACATATATTGTAGTAACCAATAAAATGATATTATCCATAAACATGAAAAATGTAACCGTAGTCAAATGAGAATAAGAGATGTTTTCTCCCCTAATCTGAGAATCTTTTCTAAGCAGGGGAATGTTGGGTGAAGGTATCATGAAGTCAAGGCAATATAAGTTTCATTGCCTTGACTCCCTCACATTCGGCTTGCAATTAACACTTATTTGCATTAGGTATATTGTCTGTCTCTAATCCGCTTGGCTCATTTCATTTTATGTTATAGGAACAACATTACCGTTTATCCTAGGCGATCTTTAGAATTGATTAAAAAAGAAAGGGATGTGTCCAAATGAAAATGATTGAAGTTTTACAGAGCGACCCTTCTAAGGTAACGCTTCGACCTAGCGGCGTTACCGCACTCCTGGTAGCTCCAACTGCTAGTGGGAAAACCACAGTTGCTGCTGAGTTTGCCGCATATAACGCTTCCCGACTCCTTAAACTTAACATTGGCGAAAGTAGTTCCACAATCGTAGACAGGCACTTGGTGTATACCAGTGCTCTCTCACATCACATTATTGTCAGTGTAAAACCTAAAAGTACTTTTGTGCCTCTACCTGAGTTTACTGGGCGTATTACCTCTCAATTAGTGGAACGTCTAGCGATTACGAACAAGAAACTTCGAATGATAAACATTTCTGAAATAGAAAATGAAGTTGAGAAAGATCTAGAAAGAGCATTCAACAAAACTATGAATACTCACGCGGAATACTCTCTTCTAGCCCAAAAAGTTATTGAGAAAGCGATAAAAGACTTAATCGTTCCAGTTGCCTCATTTATAAAGTCTTATGGTCTTGATATTTACAATTATGCTGCAAATAGCCTCGATGTAGACGAAGCAGCCAAAAACTCAAAAAAAATGAGAGACGCTATTAAAACTAGACTCCATGAATTTATCCAGAACAACTTGGACATCCAGAGTGTATTAAATTCAGTATATACTCATTTGAATATAGCTTTGGAGGACTATTTTCATTCTTTCTTTGCTAAGCAAGATAAAGCAGGAGACGATTTTTATTTTAAGATAATTGATGTTGATGATTTGATTCAACACAAGGAGTTTATAGTAGCGTTTTTTTCCAATAACAATGTCCATAAGGGTTCCAAGCTTTCTATAGAAGTTCTTTGTGATGAGATTGTAATTCATATCCCGATGAAGGACACAATTGTGCAAAATATCCTGGCAAGTAAGAAACAGCATGATAATCGATCAGTGTATGAGGATTTTAGTCAGAGTATTATTAGTTTTACACTGATTGATACTCAAGGACTTTACCATGAAGCTTCTGATGAGGATCTGGAAATAGACCGTTTACGCCATATGCTGTATAACACAAGATATGATGCTTTGATTTGCTTAACTCCTTTATTTGGAAATTCTAACGATGCGAAATTTCAACTTTTAATGTCCCAGGAGTTGTCTAAGTTCAAGAAGAATGTTCCAGTGTTTTTCCTCGGCAATAAAGCTGATCAGTATGTAGATAGCTTACGAAAAGACCATATGACAGCAACTGAGGCCATGGAGGACCTCTTTAATGATGACACATCAGAGTCATCCGAACTGGATGTGCTTCTAAGTGTCGTTGAACGTGCTAGGGAAACAACTGAATCTTTTACCACAGCACTTAGAGAACGTAAGCAAGGTCTAATCTCCGTGTTGCCAGTGATGTTTAAAGATCCTGTGAATCAGCAGGATAAATCCTTACTTGATCCAAAGTTTAGTGCCAACACTGTTATTAACAACATTGTAAAAATTGTTGAAGACAATTTGTTGCAATCTGCTACATTCATAAAATTCAAGTATCATGAGACGGGCTGGTCCCAAAGACCTTTCGTAGTGGATATTGGAAAATTAGTTCAACTTCTCCACGAAACTTGGTTAAAGAAAGAAACATATAGTCAAGTTAGGAAACCGGCAATTGAAAACATTGATCAAAATGTGGGTTTAAGACCCCATGGTAATGGATTTAATGCTCTCGTGGTTCGTTTGAAGAGAGGAGAAGGATGGGACTCCAATATTCGTGTGGACTATTTCAAACACCATGATTCTTTCCATGTCCGCTTCCCTGCAAATTTAGCCAACTTACTGTCAGCTGAGTTTATTGCTGAATTGGCTAATACAGCGGTGGAATATTACGGTGAATTTGATGATAAAGGGAAGAAAGAGTTTATTACCTCAGTTATTCAGTTTTTTAACTGGGGAAAATATCAGTTTGTTGCTGATGTGCTCTACCATCATACGTTCACCAAAGCTTGGAGTACGAACTATTCTAATACGGACGTTTTTAACGCCTTTTTGAAACAATCTGAGCGTATCTTTCAAGTTGATTCTGAGCAGTTCAATATTTACGCTGATCATTACCCAATCAAAGATCATAGTTCTGCGGACACTGAAGATGTGCAGAAGCTTATTGTTGCATTACAGCGGCAACTTGAAGAGGCATTGTCTCTAGTATTCAACATGAATGTGTATAAAAATTAAATTGATATATCAGGACGGGAGGGACGCTGTATAAACAGCGTCTTTTTTTGCACTGAGAGGTTCAATTTTTTTAGATTATCACAATCCAACGCTTGAGAGGGATCTCTTTTTCATAAACTTGGAAAATAGTAGCCTATTTCAGTTGATATGAGTAGTATGGTGGGAGTGATCAGACTTCTATGGAATAGCCTGATTTCTGAAAAAATATAAACCCCATTTTTACATTTGAATTGAAACGAATAATAGTGCAGGTAGAAGTGAATTCCTACAAGTTCAAGGGAAATTTTCATATATAACCTGGAGATGGAATACAGCTTTGTAACGAGTTTAACGAACTTTCATATTCCTAAAATTCAATTTGAAAAGTTTGGACCCAATAATCAGGAGCGTTACAAGATCTGATAGGATCGCCATATCAATTCCGCGAATTTGTGATTATGATATCTTGTAATCCGGATAGTATCATAAAAATATTAGATCGTTAAAGAGAAGATCGATCATGTTATTGGCAAAGTTTAATGAAAACAGCAACTCTTCAATGCCTTCTAAAGGACATACGAAATCTCGCGTAAAAGGAAAGGAACAATTTGTTGAACGGTTTCCCATGGAACAACTAGTTGCTATGATTATTAGAAGAATCAAGTATTCATTCTAAAGAAACCTTCATTTATCGGTTAGAACGAAAGAATATTTTGTCTGGGTTTGGTGGCGGGAACTCTTCTAAGTTGGTATTTATTGTGCAAAGGATGGTAAATACTACTACAAAGGATATGTGACAAGAAAAAGCTGCTAGAAGGCGACTCCTTACAAGAGGAGTTTAAAACTAAGGGAATATATCCTTAAGACTATTAATGTAGCGAAACAGGGCTTGATTCACGAAATTCCATCAGGTGAACTACTTTTGGATATGGTCCTCGTTAAGATTATAAATATTTATTTGCCTGAGCACTTTTTTTATATTTACTCGGGAGATAATCTTGTTCCATTGGCGGAATAAAGTTAGAAGCAAAATGAATTTACGAGATACTTCCAATGTGCTTATCAATACATAGGCTCTTAAGGTATTGAGTGGCAAGAATCCTTCCAGGACTAGACAATGTGGCCATAGGGACTTATCTATGGAATTAAAATAATGTAGACAAGAAACGCTCTTATTGAGTGAGTGGTTACACCTACGGAGGAGAAAATTCACAGCTACAAACATTCCTAGAGAAAACATTCACTGAACCGACCAATGAAGATGTCGAATGTTTCTTCAGTCACATCACGGAACAGGTCAACGACCTTTTTCGGATCAAACTGCACACTTCTCGAAGGGAAGCAAGATAGTTGTATTAATAGGTGGTTGTCAATATCTTACTTATTACGACCCTAAGAAATTATTATCAGGGTCCGGTATATTGAGAAATTGATGCAAGCGGTGGGTGAGGTACTTAAATAGATTTTAAGTACCTTTATAGAAGGAAGCATTTAGACATTCACAGATGAGCTTAGGTTACCAAGAATGATATTCACCAGCAGTTCTTATACCTTGTTGTGAAGAGGAACTTCAGACAGTTAATTGAAATATTGAATCATTGGGAAAGGTGTTATATTGACACCTATGGAGATATAGCATATAGCCTTCATATTGATTACGTTGTTTTTGAAAGAATGCCAGTGTGCTCAAGAAATATAGCGTGCGATCGATTAGTTTGCAAACCTAATTGTAACATTGTAAGTGACTCTCAGGATTAAAAATTTATTAGCCCAATGAACCTTTGGAAAAAGTATTTGGACTAGACGGAGATAATCCGTTACAAATTCCCATCTCGCTGCCAGTCATATTTATCTTTGCATCAAAATAAGATTAATTAATCCGTGATTAGTTGACTAAATGCAAATTAAAAGGGACACCTAGTGTTAATCACTAGGTGTCTTTATCATTCTAAAACTTAGAAAGTTTTTATTGTTCTTAGAATCGTTGCCAATTGAAGATACTTATTAGGCTTAGCGAAAAAAATTGGCTCAATATTCCTTCTAAATATCCAGACGTTAATAGTGGCTACTGGGATAAGAGTCGCTATAATCCCAAGCGCTATAATTAAGTCTGAATCAGTAAACATCTTATTTAAAAAAATATTCCATAGAGGAAATAAGAACGCTGTAAAAATAGCCACAGGTAACCAGCGTAATTTTCGGAGGCTTTCGCTACGTTCCATGTAGTAGCCAATAAGATAATCAATAAAATCTGAATTCATCTTGCCTTTACTTTTCAGATATGTGTGAACCGCATCACACTGGATAGAAAAGAGGACGTCTTTATTGAAGTTAAGGATCCAGAAATTTACTAGGAAGGAAAGGTCACTATACTCCTTTTTGATATAAAAGTTTGAAGCAATGCTTGATCCAATAACACCACCTATTCCTAATAAAAAAAGAACAACATAAGCAATACCAAACAGATATGATGTATCTTTGCCTGTCCATACTTGATAGATCATGTTACCTAAAATAGAAAAAAGTAAAATGATGAGTGCTATGATAGCAATTGATTCAAAAACCTTGGCTTTGGTACTCATGAGCTTCTTAAATCTAGAGTTTACTTTTAAAACAACAAACAGATCTCGTTTGATAATCTGGTCTTGCACTGATTCATTTGACAGTTTTTCGTTTCGCTCACTTTTGATATTTACTTGTCTTATGTATCTATACATACTTGGCATCGTAATCCCTCCCTAGAAACTATATCGGATAAATTATTAAGACTCATTAGGATCTTCTGTGAGTAGATTGCATAATGGATCGGGCTGCTAACTTTCTTTCGTTTTGACTGTTTCTTTTTTGTATAGCTTTTTTATAAATATTCAAATTCTAGGTGACTCCGCATTGGCTGGTCAATCTTGTCCTTCTGTTTCCCTAATCTCCCCCAAAGATATTTCTTTAGGCTTATTAAAGCCCTTATTCATATTGTCCAACTAAGTGTACCGAAAGAACGCATATCGGTTGTAGAAGCAGTAAATACCAAAATCTGTAGTCTTGTATTAGAAGAAAGTTACAATCTATATCGATCATTTATGAATGTGATAGATAAAGATACTGATGATGACTATATTTATCAACTTTTTGATGAAGCTCGAAAGTGTGCTACTGTAGATGAGTTTAATGCATTTATACTACGTGAAGTAAAAAGAAGGATTTGTTAAATCAGAAAGGTGAGGTGGGCACATATGAGTAAATAATTTAAAAATTATATCATTAGGATTTCTGAAGGGGTTATTAAACATCGTGAAAGTATTAAATTGATTGTTATCATATTGGCCATTAGTGCATTAGTTCTAACAGGAATACTTTGTGTCCCTAAAGGTATTCCTTAAAATTGCAAAATATGCAAAATATGATCCATGCTTTATTTGGAGCAATTCGTCAGTTTAAAATACGGATACATAATAGAAAGAAAGAGATTTCATGAATGTCACGGGACAATGTTCTTGTCCCAAGCTGAGTATTTTTAATTTTTTGGTACAAGTTCTTATTAACCATTCAATTGTTGCAGCAGACAAAAAAACTTTGCATACATTTACACAAAATCAGGATTTTGTACACATGTCTAATAAAAAAGCTGTTACTATAAATTATTTAGTTTATACTTTAAAGTAGACACATTATTTTTATATAGCTCCACCAGGCAGCTTGGTAAGGCCTTTCTCAATTCGCGCTGAACATGCAGCGCATGTCATGCCTGTAATATTCAAGTCAACAGATTCGGTGACGGTCTGGAAGCCCAGAGCCTCCACTTTGTTCCGAAAATCATGTATACCGATATTAGCAGGATCATAGGATATCGTCGCCTTCTCCATCGCAAGATTGACGTTAGCTTGCTGTACACCCTCCATACGAGATAATCCCTTCTCAATACGAGATGAACATGCTGCACAAGTCATCCCCTTAATTAGAAGGGTCGTTTGCCACAGTGCAGGGTCATCATCTGTATCGGAAGGATGGGTTGAGTTAGATGTGGAAAGCTTGTCCATAATTCCGGTCTCCTTTTTTGAACATGTTTGCTCCATCCGTTCGTGTTGATTCAGTAATAGACGGGTTGAACACTCGTTGTAACCAACCAGATACATCATACTTGAATAAGAATAAACAAAGGATGACTCATAAGAGCTATCTCCAAGCGATTTTAGTTCACAAATGAAAATAATATATGAACTTTTTCACCAAAACATAGGAGTCTGGTTCCAAATTCATGTCGTTGTAACAATCCTTCCGTTCATCTTTGCAAATCTCAGCATGGTACTGCTGGTTATGGAACTTTCCCCCCCGCATCGCAGATCGTCCAGTTATAGAACTTCGAAACTATCCCGAAACTGCCGAACAAAACTCTGGTGCAGCTTATTCAAGATAATACCAAAAAGCTCGGATAACACTGGCTGATTAACGAAAAAATCCGCCCCCTTCGCAAAAGCGTCGGGAGCGAATTTCTATTTTACAGATAAGTTTCGTTCAACGGATCTGTATTAGTATTATAGGATTTTAAAATCGGTATTTATGAACTAATTGTTGCGTATAAGAATGCCTCTCAATTGAGAACAAAGCTTCATTAGCAAAATGGTCGATGATTCGTCCCTGCTGTATCACCATAATTCGATCGGATATGCGCTGGATTGTAGCCAGATCATGTGAAATAAATAAACAGGCAAATCCGATGTTTTTTTGCAGTATCATAAGCATCTCGATGATCTGAGCTTGTGTAATCATATCCAGACTGGATGTGGGTTCATCCATGATAATCAGGGATGGCTCACTGCTTATTGCTCTGGCAATAGCGACTCGCTGCTTCCGTCCTCCACTGAGCTCATGGGGATACTGATGCAGGAGACGCTCTGGTAGCTCTACCATATTCAGTAGCCGTTTGGCACACTTTAGCCTGTCCTGTCTGCAGTCTTGGACCATTACCGGTGTTCGATTCTTTAAGGTGTCCAGCGGTTCCATCACAGAATCAATGATCCGCAGTCTGGGATTGAGACTCCATGCAGGATTTTGAAACACGGCCTGAACTTGGCCCTCAAGGGCTCGATAAGCGGAAGCAGTCCTTGGTTGTAACATCTCTCTTCCCTGAAACCACATTTGCCCGGAATCGAACTTCTCCATCAATAAAATGCAGCGTGCCAGTGTACTCTTTCCGCTCCCGCTTTCTCCGATCAGCCCCACACATTCTCCTCTATGAAGACTGAAAGAAATTCCGTCGATCGCCCTTGTCTGTCCAGGGTAGGTCTTGATCAGGTTTTGAACGGTAAACACAGCTTCTTCACTCATGATAATCCACCTCGTTCCGCAACGATGCCAGGTTCAGCATAAGACAGTATGGATTCGGCTGCCAAAAGCTTTTGAGTGTACGGATGTGTGGTTTGTGTCAGCACGTCCTCAGCCGTGCCGGATTCCAAGATTCGACCTTCCCGCATAATGACAATCTGATCCGCGCAGCGTCTTGCCAGCTTCAGATTATGTGTGATGAACAAAATGGAGCAGCCTGTCTTCTCTCGAAGTCGAATGAGCAGATCGAGTATTTCTGCCCCCGTAACCCAGTCCAGCGCAGACGTGGGTTCATCCGCAATCAGCAGTTTAGGTTCAAGCAGCATCGCCATCGCGATGGATACCCGCTGCATTTGTCCGCCACTTAGCTGGAACGGATAGCTGACAACAACCCGTTTGGCAGGCAGGGAAACGTCATTCAGAGCTTGCGCTATCCGATCCTTCCTTTGCTGGCGTCCCCATGTATAATGAACCCTAAGCGTCTCATCCAATTGTTTTCCTATCCGAAGAAACGGGCTAAATACACCTGTATAGTCTTGAAATACATACGCGATTTTTTTGCCGCGCAGCCCATTCATCTGTTTCTCGGGTAATTCGGATAAAGACTGGCCATTAAACGTGATTTGTCCAGCTATATGGCGCACCCCGTTTGGAAGCAAACGCCCGATCGATAAGCCTGTAAGTGTTTTTCCACTTCCGCTTTCCCCAATGACAGTTAACCAGTCGCCCGCTTTAATGGATAAATGCATATCATGAATAAGGGTCTGTTCTCCAGCCACTAACCGGAGTCCTTTTATTTCGAGTAAACTCATCCGCTTCTCACTCCCTGCTCCGTTTGATATCCAGCCTATCGCGCACCCGATCTCCCAGCATGTTGGACCAGAGAACGACGAGCATAATCGCGAGTCCAGGGACAATCATAAGGTAAGGTGAGCTATGAAAGTATGCCCGTCCCTCGTTCAGCATGGCCCCCCACTCTGGTGCAGGAGGCTGCGCCCCCAATCCAATGTAGGAGAGCGAGGCAATCATGAGAATGACTTTACCGATATCCAGCGAAGCGATCACAATCACATGAGACAACGCATGGGGTAGTAAATGCTTCCACAAAATCTGATGAGGACGTAATCCACTCAGGCGGGCGATGGTAATATACTCCTGATGTTTCTCCGCGATCACGCTATTTCGAACGATGCGGGAATACGTAATCCATTTGACCGAAACGATGGCAATCATCAGATTGAAGATACCTGGTCCCATCAGCCCACTAAGCACAATGGCAATAATAAAATCCGGAAATGCAAGAAAAGCATCCGATATTCGTTTATAGATTCGATCCAGCCACCCGCCTGCATACCCGGCCATTAATCCTGCGGGAATACCGATGGCGAGTGAACCGAAGAGAACACTTAAACTGGTTCCTACCGTATTCCTTCCCCCGAGCAGCATACGGGATAATAGATCTCGACCAAGATCATCGGTCCCCAGCAGATGATCTATACCTGGGGGCAGAAGTCGTATCGCCAAGTTGACCGCATAGGGATCATGTGGAACCACATAAGGAGCACAGATCAAGGTCAAAACAACGAGTACCAAAATGATGATGTGAACGCTCATTTTTGGTTTTTGCACCGGAGGGGTAAGTCTAAACTTGGTTTTAAGCATGATTATCGTTCCCCCTTCAACCGGATCTCGGGGTTCAGAACGTCATTCAGAAGGTCGACGAGCATGTGGATGATTGTAACGATCAGGCCCATCAGTACCATATAGCCCTGAATAACCGGATAATCACGACTCTGAATGGCATCAACAATGAATTTGCCCATACCGGGATAGGCGAACAGCACTTCAATCACGACCGTTCCCCCAAGCAAGCTTCCGATGCTTACACCAAACATGGTGACAACGGGAGTGAGTGCATGCCTGAAGGCATGTCTAAGGAGCACACGCGAGCCACCTATTCCTCTGGATCGTGCACCCCGAACAAAATCCTGACCCAGACTTTCCAGCAAACTTGAACGAATGAGACGCACGTATACGGCGGCCATGGTTAATCCCAGTGTAAGGGATGGAAGCACCAGATGCGCAATGCTCCCCGTCCCCATAGAGGGAAACAGATGTGTTCTCACTGAGAAGCCTTCTATTAAAAGAAGCCCCAGCCAGAAGCTAGGGACTGAGGTGCCCAGTACAGCCAGAAGACGACTGAACCGGTCGATGACGCGATGGGGATATAAGGCGGACAGTGTGCCGAGCGGAATGGCGATGACGATCAGCACAAGCAGTGAAGTGCACGTCAACAGCAAGGTTGCCGGCAATTTGTCCAGTAATTCCTCCGTTACCGGACGATTGGTCATATATGAAGTTCCCAAATCGAGTCGGACAAGACGTCCGAGCCACTGCCCGTATTGCACGAGCACAGGATCATTTAACCCCAAAGCCTCACGCTGTTTCTCCATTTGGGAAGAGGTCACGGCCACATCATCCGAGCGCAGTATTTCCCTTACCGCATCACCGGGAGCTAATTTTACGAACACAAAGCTAATGAAGGACAGAAGCAAAATAAAGAGAATGAACTCTATACTTCGTTTCAGGAGCTTGTTCATGTCTATTCCACATCCAGTTGATTGGTCAGCATGTAATACTCACTTTTGCTGGTTACCCAATTTTTCACCCGATCTTTATACACAACGAGCGTATTGGGATGAACCAGGTAGGAGTAATAAGTTTCTTCATCAATATGCATCAGGATTTTTTCAATTAATTCATTTCGTTTATCGGTATCCACCATCTGATCCAACTGGTCAATCAATTTGTTCAGCTGCAAATCATTAATTTTGCCGAAATTCAGCGTCCCGTCGGGTTTGAAAGCTACATTGAGGAAGTAACTGGCATCTCCGCGTGGTGCAATTAATGGACTGTATGTGCCCAGGTCCCAGTCATCTTTGGTGAGCAGATAGTCTTCATAATTATCCACAAACTCAATTGTAATCTGGATACCGATTTCCTTCGCTTGTGCTTGCAGTACCTGAGCAAACAGCGGGAATTCCGCCCGTGATGTATACGTTACAAGCTTCAGGCTAAGCGGCTTGCCGTTCTTGCTTACTTTACCCTGTTCCACCTGATAACCAGCCTTTTCAAACCATGCCAGTGCTGCTTCGGTACCTGTCGTTTTGACTTCATAGGAAGGCATAAAGGAGAAACCAGGCATGAATGGTCCTGTTGCGAGCGTAGCCTGTCCACCCATAATCACGTCCTTCAATTCTTCACGATTGACAAGAGCATCAAAGGCTTTTCTCATATATTTGTCCTTGAATTCGGGTTGGTTTGTATTAAAAATAAGCTCGTGTGTGCGCAGGCTTGTGACCGATTCCAAATGAAGAGTGGAGTCACTTTTCATCGTTTCCAGACTTTCAGTTGGCGGGCGATATACAATATCCGCATCTCCCGACATCAGAGCCGAAAGGCGCGCACTCGCATCCTCATTAAAGTTGAATGAGGCACGACTCAGCTTGGCAGCTCCGCCCCAATACTCATCGTAGCGCTCCACCTTGAGTGAGCTTCCCGCTGTGAAGGACGTAACTTTGAAAGGTCCAGTTCCAACAGGTGTTTTGTCCGGGTCAGCCGCATTGACATCCAGAATGGATGCGTTCGGGTGAACAAGCTCGGATGGAAACTGCGGGAAGGGTTGCACAGTCGTAATATTCAGTGTTTGACCGGATGCACTCATTTCCTTAATGTTCAAAACCTGTTCTACACCCGGATTCACCTGGATCGCCCGTTCAAGAGATTGTTTTACAGCTTCGGCATCCAGGGCCCGTCCATCCTGGAAGGTTACATTCTTCTTAATCTCAAATGTCCAGTGCTGTCCGTCTGTCGTGCCCCACTTCTCAGCCAGCCAGGGCTCGATCTGCAGATCCTCACCCAACTTAACCAAGGTTTCAGTCACTCCAGCTCTCAAAGGGGTATAATCTTGATGTGGATCAATCGTCTGGCTTGCAAAGTTGAACAAAAACGTAACTTCCTTGTCTTTCGTCGCTGCAGGTTGCGTTGTTGCATCCTTCGGCGTACTGGAACAGGCCGAAACGAAAAGCACTGTGCATAAAACCAAAATCATCGTTATTTTTCTCTGTGTCTGCAACGTTGTCTAACCTCCATCGATAAAAGCATCTGATTGAAAAAACAATACGTATTATATCGTACTTGATGGGTATGAATATTCGTAATAGCCCCAATGAGCTATTAAAGCTAAAATTTGTGACAAAAAAAGCTCAAGCCATTGAAATCAATCACTTGAGCCAGGAGGATACAACAATAGTCATACCCTTTCTATAATCTACCCCTAGAGACCATTTATGCTAGCCTTTGGGGCAACAAACCGGAATATATAGGATTGTTCATAGGCAAACTGCAATTGATCTGCCACTCGTTTATACCACTTCTTACCATGAGACAGATCGACGAATCCTATTGGCAGCATGCGACGCACGCTCACCTGAAATCCTGCCAGCATGAACGCTTCGGATATGGTATCCAGTGTGTGATCCTGCATAGGAATGGCTGCATTGCCGTTAATGCGATCCCTGATCTCGGGCAAACTGGGGTTGCAACCGTAGTCGGCAAAGGTAGCATAATAAATGCCACCTGGCTTGAGACAGGTTCTGATCTGCAACGCATGTTTATTCAGATCGGGAATCAAATACAACACGGCCAGACTAAAAGCTAAATCAAACCGATGCACAAACTGCTCAGGCTGCCCAGTAGCATAGAACTCCAGCGGCAGATCTCCCATGCGCTGATTGGCAATTTCAATGGATTGACGTGCCAGATCTGTTCCAACACCTTCCTTGAAAGGCCGGTGAGAGTGTAGAAGCCTCAGGAATCCTCCCTGGTTGCAGCCGAAATCAAGAACACTGCATTGCTCCAGACGCTCTTCCGGTATAAAACCAAGTATTCTCTCCCAGTGTGGGATATGATCATCTTCCATCCCCTGATCTCCTTCTCCAGGGTGGTGCCACCATACATCATACAGCGTTTGTTTGTTCAAGATCATAACCTCCTTCATTTGAAATACGTAGGCCAAACATCTATCGTGTCTTGTTCGCCCCTCTTCGACTTGATAGGGCGATACACCCCGTAACAATGATCACACCGCCAAGCACGGTAAGCATATCCGGAATTTCCTGCCAGAATATAAAGCCGAATATTCCGTTCAATACCAGACCGAAATAGCTGACGACCTGAACCACGATAGCACTTTCATGTGTGAATGCCCGGGTCAGGAACACTTGTCCAAGCAGTGAAACCACACCAATGGCTAGAAGGTACACCGATTGCATCGGGTCTGGTACGACAAATTGCTGTGACATAAAGGGCAATGCGACCAGCGCTGAGGTAGCCACAAAATAAAATACAATTTCATAGGATGGATGAGTCTTGCTCAAGTAGCGAATGGAGATCCCGGCTGCTGCCGAAAAGACAGCGCTTAATATCCCGACCAGAGCATAGGCAGAATAACTGGCATACTCATGGGGCTTGATCAGAAGTATTGCACCCAGGAAAATCAAGGGCAGTATCGCTATAGTTCTGCGGGAAAGTCGCTCTTTCAGGAAAATAACTGAGAGCACAATGACAAAGACGGGTGACATCTGTGCAAGTATGCTCGCGTCAGTTAATGGAATCTTGGACAAGGTAAAAAAATAGGCAAGCATGTACAACCCGCCGAGTACACCTCTTAATGCCAGCATTGGAATTCCTGTTTGGGAAAAAGAAATCTGTCCGTAACGCATCAATACGAGGATCAGAATAGTTCCAATCAGTCCGCGAAAGAAAGCAATCTCTGCCGGTGGAATCGTCGCACTGATCTCTTTCACAAGAACGTTCATCACACTGAATACCAATGAGGAGAACAACGCTAACCATACACCGTTTTTCATTAGAACCTCTTTCATCATAACTTGTGTAAAGAAAAAACTATTGCTCCAGGTCATATACCGCTGAAAGCAGACATTTTGTATAATCATGTCTCTCTGGCTCGCTGATTTGCTCGCTTGCAAACTCATCAACGATTGCCCCATCCTTCATGACGAGGATTCGATTGCTCATCTGATGAACGGCTGCAATATCATGGGAGATGAACAAGAATGACATCTCCAGATTGGTCTGTAATTGTTTTAACAGCTTGAGAATATTCGCTTGCACGGTAACATCCAGGCTGGAAGTGGGCTCATCACAGATGAGCAGCTCTGGCTTGAGGCTGATGCCTCTTGCAATGGCTACCCGCTGGCGTTGTCCTCCACTCAGTTCATGGGGGTAACGATCCAGATGTTCCGGTCCCAGTCCCACCATCTCCAGCAGCCTTGCCGATGTTGCACGTCTGTTCTCCCTGACATCCACCAGAAAGGGAGGTTTAACCTCTGGAAAATTGTCCAAAGGCTCCAGTACAGAACGCCAGACAGGCAACCGATCATTCAGGGAGGCATTACTATCCTGAAATACAACCTGAATGTGTTGCCTCATCTTTCGGAGCGTATTCTTTTTCGCCTCTACAAGTGAGGCTCCCAGCAGTCGTATTTCTCCATGATCAGGTTTTTCCAAGGCCAGCAGCAGTCGCGCCAGCGAGCTTTTGCCACTGCCGCTCTCGCCAACTAGCCCCAGACACTCCCCTTTTTGTATGGTGAACGAAACCTGATGAACTGCTCGGACCGCATCCCTACCTCGTCCATAGGTTCTAACCAGATTTTTAACCAGCAGTAAAGGCTCCATCTTCTGTTACCCCCAAACTTGTGTTTCTTGTGGACTCGTATGCTGCTTGCGAGAGATTATCGGACAAGCCTTGAGCAGCGCTTGCGTATAGGGATGGTGTGGGGCATGCTTAATCTGTTCCCGGCTTCCTATTTCCACAATATGGCCTCTTTGCATGACCGCGATTCGGTGTGAACGCTTAACGACCTGTCTCAAATCATGGGAGATCAGCAAAATTGCGCAACCGACTTCATGCTGAAGCTCCTGCATCAAGTCCATAATGGCTTGTCCAGTGACGACATCAAGCGCTGTAATCGGTTCATCTGCAACCAGCAGAGCTGGCTTCAGCATCAAAGCGGCTGCAAGTGCAATCCGCTGCAATTGTCCTCCGCTCAACTGAAACGGATAGCTCCGAAAGGATCGTTCGGCAGGAAGCTTTACACGGTGTAGCCAGTCTAGCGCCATTTCTTTCGCTTCCGCTCGTGTAGCCCGGGTATGTGTACGGATGACTTCCATCAACTGATGGCCGACCTTCATGAATGGTGTGAAGCTACCGCGATAGTCCTGAAACACGTAACCAATTTCTTTACCCCGCAGCGATTTCACGTACCCTGCCCGTGACTCTAACAAGTTTATCCCTTGGAAAACAATCTGCCCATGGGTAATGGCGAGTGGTTTGGTCAGAAGGCCGGCGATCGCACTGGCTGTAACACTTTTTCCACTTCCACTTTCTCCGACAATCGCCAGTGTTTCCCCGATATGAATATTAAATGAAATATCTTCCGTAATTCTGTGGCTGTGACCCTGATGGACGGCACTGATCGACAAATGATTTACATCCAGGATGGGTTGCCTTTCCGTTAATTTCCTCAATGCTTTTCCCTCCCATCCACATTAAAACACTTTAACGATTACGTATGTCCAGATGGTCCCGAATGCCGTCGCTGATCAGATTAGAGCTGAATACAACCATCAGAATGCATAACCCAGGGTAAATCATCAGTTGTGGGGCCGCCTGGAAGTACGAGCGTCCTTCATTCAGCATCGCCCCCCACTCCGGAGCAGGAGCCTGCACACCCAGACCGAGAAATGAAAGCGTCGATATCAGCAGAATGAAACGGCCTACATCGAGTGCAGCCATGACCGCGAGCGGCGACGCAACCTGTCTTGCCAAATGACGATAAAGAATGATCCACATCCCGCTACCAGCCACAACAGCAGCTTTGACATAATCTTTTTCCTTTTCCAGCAGCACAATACTCCGCACCAATCTTGCATACGTAATCCATTTCACACACGCCACAGCCAGCATGACATGAAGCAGACCTGGACCAAGAAAACCGGCAACAGCAACAGCCAATAGAAATTCAGGAACTGCACCAATGCCATCGACGGTTCTCATAAGTAACGTATCCAGCTTACCACCCCAAAATCCGGATAACATGCCTATGGGAACACCTATAAGGATGACTGTAGTCAACACTAGAAAGGATGTGCTCATCGTTGTTCGGGTCCCATCTATAATGCGGGACAAAATGCATCTGCCCAGATGGTCAGTACCTAGCGGAAATTCGGCACTGGGTGGAAGTAAACGATCGGACATACGAACCAGCAGAGGATCGTTAGGCAATATCCAGGGTCCAATGAGAGCGATAAGGAGGAAAAACAGAATGATGCCCGCACCGAGCCACAGTAGCGGACTCAATCGAAGACTTTGGCCTCTATGAAATTCCACAAGATTCTCAAGTGATGTCCATTTCACACGTTTCTCCCCCTTCCCGAGCGAATTCGGGGATCGAGCAGACTATAACTAAGATCCACAAGCACATTGGCTGTCACAATGAATACGCCTGTCAGCAGAACATATCCCTGAATAACCGGATAGTTCCGTTGAGTGATCGCTTCCATGACCATACTTCCCAGACCCGGCCAGGCAAAAAGAGTTTCAGTCACGACTGAACCTGCCAGCAGTGCACCCAGACTCATTCCGAAAATCGTAATGACTGGCAGAAGAGCGGCACGAAGTGCATGTCTGGCGATGACCCTCCACTCCGCTATGCCTCTTGCACGAGCGGCGCGCACATATTCCTGCGATAACGCATCCAGCAGTCCCGACCGAAGCAAGCGGATGTACTCGGGGGCCATGACAAACCCCAGTGTAATCGATGGAAGAATGAGATGCCTGACGTTGCCACTGCCCATCGTAGGTAGCCAGTTTAGCTTGAAGGCAAAGGCGTAGATTAACAATAAGCCTAGCCAGAAGCTGGGGATGGAAGCTCCGATCAATGCGAATAGTCGACTGAGATGATCCGGCCATTTCCCTTTATATTTTGCACCCAATATAGCCAGCGGGACGGATATAAGCAATAACACGACAATCGCACCTGAAGTCAGCGATACTGTGGCGGGAAGTCGATCCATCATCAGGTCCCACACAGCCCGGTTATTAACAAATGACTTTCCCAGGTCGAGCTGAATCACGCCCTGAAGCCAGAGACCATACTGCTGCACAAGTGGTAAATTCAATCCAAGCTGTTCTTGCACCTGGTCCTGATCCGATTGGGAGACAGCTCCCTCGTTGGCCTTCAATATCGTAAGTACGGGATCACCTGGAGCCAGCTTCATCAGCAGGAAGGTTGCCAGGCTCAGCATTAAAAGTACAAGGATCAGCTGAATGATTCGTGAAAAGGATTGCCGAACCATGTCACTTCACATCCAGTGTATGCGTTACGATATAGAACTCCTCTGCTCCAGGTTTCCAATCGGTTACCCGCTGATTGATCCCCACCAGAATGTTGGGATTGATAATATAGGAATGAGGCAAAGCCTTGTTGATCACTGTCACTGCCTGCTGAGTAATCTCGTTTCGTTTCTCTGTATCACCTGTCTCATTCAGTTCCTTCAGAATGGGCTCCAATCCATCGACTTGAATATTGGCAGGGTTGTAAGAGCCACCCGGAACATATGCGGAATTCAGAAATGAGCCTCCGTCTCCTCTTGGGGAAGTCAAATAACTCGATGTAGACATATCCCAATCGGTATGATCTGCGATGTATACTTCAGGATATTCTACAGAAACAATTTCAATCGTAATACCCGCTTTGGCTGCTTCTGACTGAACTACCTGCGGTATCAGCGGCAGCTCGGGATTCACGCCGGTAAAAGCAATCAGTTTTAATGTCAACGGTTTTCCATCTTTTTGAAATTTCCCATCTGAGCCTTTGGTGTACCCTGCGCTTTCCAATAGCCGGAGTGCACCTGCTTCGTCCAGTTTCTGATACCCTTCTCTATTGCCAAAAGGAAGTGAAGCATTAAATGGACCATTGGCTGGTGAAGCATGACCAAGCATAATATCCTGTACAATCGAATCCCGGTCAATCAGTTTGTCCAGGGCTTCTCGAACACGGTGATCGCTGACGCTTGAACTTGCAGGATTGTAGGTAAAATAATGTGTTCTCAAGCTCGTAACCGAGCTAACGCTGAGCTCGTTGTCAGCTTCGATAGATGTCAGCATCTCTGGAGACAAATGAAATACAATGTCCGCTTGTTTGGACTGAAAAGCGAGCGTTCTGACATTGGCATCAGCATTAAATTTGAATGTAACCTCATTTAACTTGGCCTTGCCATCCCAGTAATCGTCGTTACGCACCAGATGAATTTCGCTGCCCGGTGTGAAGCTGGTAACCTTGAACGGACCGGTTCCTACCGGGGCATTGTTGAATGCCTCTTTGCCCATTTGATTCTCGGCAGCTACACTGATAATACTGGTGGTCGGATGCACCAGTTCTGTAGGAAATGCCGGGTAAGGCTCGGTTGTCGTAATTTGAAGTTGCTGTCCGTTCGCCTCCATTGAAGCGATTTTAAGAGCGGCGGCAAGTGCTTTACTGTCGGCAATGCCACGCTCAAACGATGCTTTTACCGCTTGAGCATCCAGTGGTGTTCCATCCTGAAATTGTATGCCTTCCCGAATCGAGAAGACCCATGTGCGATCATCCTTGGTTTCCCAGTCACTTGCGAGCCACGGAGAAATCTTCATATTTTCATCCAGTCGCAATAATGTTTCCGTTACACCAGCACGCAACGTAATCCACGTATTGTGCGGATCCAGCGTATCATTGGGAAGACTATGTATGATTGTAATGTCTTTAGAGACGGATGTAGCAGGCGTATTTTCCTCGCTAGATGAACCGGAGGAACGACTAGCCTGACTACATCCAGACAGAAAGGTGACCGCACATAATATCAAGATAAATCCAAAGAAGATTTTACTACGCTGTGATCGAATTCCTAAACTCATGATTTGAAAACATCCTCTCTACCCTTTAAATCCAGCGTGTGCATTTTACGGATAATAATTTTCGCTTCCTCCAAGGTGTTGTCCTGGACGAGTTCAGAACGAAATGCATCTGCTCCTTGTTGTTTCATAAATGCCCCTAATTGATGCTCAAAGTTCTGCATGAACGTTCTGGCTTGAGGCATTGGAATTTGCAAAGTTTGTCCAATATGGTATAACAGTTTTAATTTTCTGTAATCTTCATAAGGAATACGCGGAATAACCCATTTCCCTTCATGATCCAGGCTTACCTGCTGGTAAGGTACAGCTGCAAATGAACGATATTGACCCTGTTTGCCCGGGCTGGAGAAGGGATCAATGAGGAGCGAGGCGTACCTGATATACAGTAAGTACTCCTGATGAAGTTCATCAAACTGAACGAATCCCTCGATATCTGATCTGGAGAGTGACTGCTCCTGGACAGGATAGTTGTCATCATTCATAAATTTCAGCAGGTTCATCGGTTCCGCTCCAAACTTCACAAGCACGCAGGAAATTTCCTTCCACAGCCGGACCATACTGTGGATGGTGCCAGGTGTAACGGGTCCTTCCGGGTATAGTTTATACATATATTTGGTGGAACGAGTATGGCTGAAGATTTCATTTAACGAAAATGAATCCATAAAAAACGGTGGATGCACATAGGTCGTAATGCTTCTGCTTTCGGCTCCAATTGGATGCGGGGTCTGTTCAGCTTCAATGCCTAAACTGGCGAAAAAGTCTTGAAGGTGGAACAGCGTACGACTATTTGCTCGACTGGAACCCATGTGAATTTTTCTCTTCAAGCCTTTGACGATAGATTTCAGGAGAGTAGCAGCAGCCGGGTCAAATTTAGTAGCTGCATAGTATGTCGAGAAGCTGATCACTTCTATGCGATCTCTAACTGCATCGAGACTTTCTTGAACAAGCATGTTCGAGCCTATGCCCGGAGAGATGAGAATGATTCGTTTAACCTCAAGCCTGTAATCCAGCTTTAATTCACGGATGACATCAACGTAGCTGTGACAGGGAACACACAAAACAATGGTTTGCCAATCATCTTCTATCGTGTCGAATCCTGCATAAAACCTGTCCAGGCGGGCAGTTGCCGAAAGATGTCTGGCACGTTCGACCAGAACCTCTGTGGATACGTGGAATTCGTGCTCTTCAAGCTCCGTTAGAAGTCGCTCTGCGTGTATTCCCTTCCGGTTCGCCACACCGATCCGATGAGACCAACCTTTGGACAGATCCACGGCAACATGAATACCCGCCGGGCCTCCACCAACAATCAATACATTGCCTAGAGCCGATGTTTCTTGCATCTTGTCCAATCTCCTCACCTTCCCTGTATGACACTGTGCTTCGGTTCAATAATCATTGTTTCATAGAAGCCTTTCCCTGCAGAAATCGAAGTTTTTTGCCAATCGTCAGACAATTCCTCTTCAACCGGGTAATTAAAAAGTGATTTCAGTCCATTACCATAGCGCATCAAGATTCGGGTGTCGGGTTGAATTCTTCCTTTGAGATCATTCAAGATATCCAGTTTGTTGCGAACTAGAGAGGCAATGACGATATGTGTTGCTTCACTCACAAAAGACAACTCCTCGATCGGTTTTCCAGAGAAAACAATTCTGTCGGCAAGTCCCCAGGTATCGGCTACTTTTCTCCCCTTTTCAACAGCCTCTGGATCGATATCCAGACATACAATTTCTGCACCCGTTTCATGAGCAATGGTCAATGCGGAGAGAGGAAATGCACCTGAACCAATAAAAAGAACTTTGGAGCGTTGATCAAGCTGGAAATCCCGAAGCTCGCTTCGGACGGATGTGGAGAGTATTTCGATATACTCACTCACATTCAAACGATTCTCAATCGCAAGAGCAGATTGATACTTTTCCATTTCACATAACGCTTGCACAGATGTTTCGCGAAGTTGCGTGCCATATAACTGGATTTCCTCCTGACTTCCCCACGCAAGCCACTGTCTGTCGTTCTCCTCCAACGTCATAAATTGACAAAGCGAATCCAGCTTCAGTTGTAAAAGATCGAAACACTCTTCATGTTCCTTGGCATAGGCATTTAATTGCTTAATCTCATATTCAAGTGATCTCAAGGAAAGTAAGAAGGCATATTTACTTTTCAATGTATTTCCTCCGTTCTGGATTAGAAACATCATCAATCCCTATTCATTGGAGTATAAACAGAGTTGCAAATAAAGCGCTATCATTATGCTATTCATAGTGTACATAAAAAGATATTTTTTCCATATAGCTCAATCTAGCTATAGTGATAGTCGTTTTGTGTCTAATTTGTGAGATCAAAGCAGATTGCAATGCTTTCTAACATATTAATACATAAATATCCAGCATGCTGCTCTGTGTCAATACATCTTCTCAAATAGAGATACATTGTGATATTACACAAGTTAAAAAGTCCGCAGCCGCTAATATAGCGGTTACGGACTCTCATCAGTACATATTTTTATTTTTTCGCTGGATCTGGCGAATACACCAGTTGCTTCATTTACTTTACTGATTCTGACACTTTCAAGCCGGGATTTGTAACAAACATGGAAGGCGGCAAAACATGGAGGCGGTCCGATTTCACCGCTTGCAACGAACTCCAGGCTGGATTGCTCTCCAATTGGGTTTCGATCATGCGTTGCCCATCCTCATCCATCCCATGAACCACGAAGAAGAGGTAGTCTGGGTTCAGTTCAACCAGCTTTTCCATACTGAAGGGTACTGAACTTGGCATTTTGCCAGAAGGAAGATTTTCAGCAATGTTCTTCATGTGTAGCGTCTCCGCAATATCCAGCGCGATACTGGTCGATTTTTGCATAGACGCAGTGTTCATCATCAGGGTTATGATTGCATAAGACGGCTTGTTCGCTGATAAATCTGTTGTGAGAGCGTCAAGTTTCGCATCCATGTCTGTAATCGCAATTTCAGCCTCCTGTTCTTTGCCGATGATCTGTCCGAACAACTTGGCATTACTGCGAATGTCCTCAATGGACTTCACCGTCAAAATGGCGAATGGGATGCCAGCATCAGCGAAAGTATCGGACAGATCCTTGTGAAAGAGCGGTTGACCGATGACCAGATCAGGTTTTAATTGGAGGACTTCCTCCAGATTGATGCTGTTAATCAGGCCAAGTTGCTTCACATCTGCTGCTTCAGCAGGAATAGCAACACCAGCTGATGTTGCTATTCCAATGGCTTCGCCGCCAACCTGATAGAACAATTCAGTTAGTTCGTTGTTCAGAATAACGATGCGTTCAGGTTTTTTCTCCAAGGTGACTGTGGAACCATTCAGATCTTGAAAAGTGAGATAGGGGCTGGCAGCTTGTTCCGAATCCCCTGTATTTGTCTCATTCTGCTGCTTGTCCCCCGCAGCCGGGCTGGATGAAACCTGCTCCTGCTGCGCGTCTGTGCCACAAGCAGCAGTCAAGCTAAGTAAGGCCGCAATCCAGATGATAACAATCGATTTTTTCTATGTAAATCCCCATCTTTTTATATTCCAGATATGAGGCATAAATTCTATCTTATCGTATATAAAACATATTCCTGAGAAAAGGCTCATTCGAGCTATATAGCTGCCCAAAACGTGAACATCCTGTGATGGTTGCCGTTGCTCCAGACGTATATGCACTTTAAAACCTATCGCGAATTAAAATACAATGATAAACACAAAACAATCTCTGATTTTTATTCAGAGATTGTTTTGTGTTTATTTATTCGTTGAATAGTTGAAAGTTATAGACAGAGATCGATTCATTATCAGAAGAAATATCTATTTCAGCATCAACTTTAAAAACATCACGTAACATTTTTGGTGTAATAACATTTTGAGGAGCACCATGGTCATAAAGTTCTCCAGCTTGAAGCACAATGATTTGATCAGAGATCATGGCTGCCTGATTAATATCATGTAGCACCAAGATGATTGTAATGCCCTGTTCGATATTTAAGCGTTTAATCAGTTCAATGATTTCAAGTTGGTGGTGGATGTCTAGATAGGACGTAGGCTCATCTAATAACAAAACAGCAGGTTGTTGAGCCAGTGTCATTGCAATCCATGCCCGCTGGCGCTCCCCCCCAGACAAACGATCTACTGTTCTTTCTGCTAAATCCACTAAATGAGTAAGTGCGATGGCTTGATCAACTATGGCATGATCTTCTTGATTGAATCGTTCGAATTTCCTCTTATGAGGGAAACGGCCATACTCTACGAGTTGCCTAACCGTAACCTCGGGATTACTTTCATGAACTTGCATTAAAAAAGCTAATTCTCTAGCAAATGCTTTCCTGCTCCATGTATTGATTTCGCTATTCTTAAATAAAATCTTTCCATCCGTAGTCTGAATTTGCTTTCCCAGCGCCTTTAAAAGTGTACTTTTACCACAGCCATTGGGTCCAAGAATACTGTGGATCTTTCCTGCTTCAAACTGAAGATTTAGAGCCGAAATGACCTCATTTTCATGATATCCAATATGAACATTCTTTGTCTCCAGTGTCATATCGTTCTCTTCTTTCGTAACAAATATAAGAAAAATGGAGCGCCTATCACACCCATAATAATACCCACTGGCAGCTCAATTGGTGCGAAGGCAACACGGCCAATGGTGTCCGATAAACACAGAACGGTCACTCCCAGCAGCGCTGAAGCAGGCAGCAATATCCGATAATCATTCCCCACAAGAATCCTTGCAGCATGAGGAACAATTAAGCCAACAAACCCGAGTAGACCCACAATACTTATAGCACTGGCAGCAAGGAGCGCGCTTATAGCAATAAACCATAAACGATAGCCCTCCGTGTTTAGTCCCAGTGATCTTGATTCTGCATCGCCGAGTAACAGTACATTCATACGTTGGGCGCTTAACAATGCCAATATTAATCCAATAATGCTGTAAGGAATGATCGTCTCCACATGCCCCCAGCTTTTTGCGGATAGACTTCCTACCATAAAGGAAACCGCTCCTTGTATGCGGTCACTATAAAATGTATACAGTGCTGAGACTCCAGAATTTAAAAAAGCAGAAGCTGCAACTCCAGCAAGAATAATCCTCATAGGAGATACGCCCTTGTCCCAAGCGAGCAAATAGATCAATAAGGCTGATGTCAATGCTCCAACAAATGCAACAGGTACTAACAAATGTGAGAAGGCAGGGAAGACCAGTAGCATGGTTGTCCCAAATAAACCTGCACCGGAGGAAACACCGATAATATGGGGATCAGCCATAGGGTTACGCATAACCCCTTGTAATAATGCACCGGAAAGAGCTAAATTAATGCCTACAAAAACGGCTACAAGTGTACGTGGCAGTCTAATATTCCATATAATCGTGTAGTAGTCCGAATCTGTGTTGCCAAGTAAAACACTTAAAATGGACCGTACATCTACAGAAACAGCTCCAAAAGCTAAACTGATTATGACGCTAAGTATAGCGAAGATCATAAAAAGTCCAATAATGAAGAGTTTCCAGCTCTTCCTGTTTTTTAACTGATTATTCTCAATCATAAATATCTAATTCGTTTGACTTGGAGTGATCAAGTCTGCCATATATTTATAGGATTCGGCAACATCAACACCAGGAGCCATTACAAATTTATCTTTTGGAAGAAAATACATTTGATCATTTGAAATGGCTGAAAGTGAGCTCCAGGCTGGATTTGATTTGAAATTGTTTTCGATCATTTCTTTAGCTTCATCATTCGTTGTGTGGGAAAGAATAAAGAGATAATCCGGATTGATCATCACCATCTCTTCCATACTAAACGGGATATATCCGGCAAAAGCTTCGCCATCTATGGATACTGTTGCATTACGCAGTTTTAACTGATCTGCAATATCTATTGCTATTGTTGAACTCTGTTCAACATATGCAGTGTCTCCCATAACGGTTAGTATGGCATAAGTAGGCATTTCTTGTTCATCTGGAATCTGCTCGATAACTTGATTGATCTCTGAGTTCATCTTATTTACAAGCTCTTCCGCTTTTGGTTCATTACCTGTAATTTTCCCCATCAAAATCGTATTCTGTTTTATGTCTTCAATAGATTGGGTGTTAAGATTTGCTAAAGGGATATTAGCTTCTTTGAAAGTTTCTCTGAATTTACCATGGTCAAAGCGCTGGCCAATCACCAAATCAGGCTTTAACTCTAATACCTTTTCCATATTAACTTCGTGCATAAAACCTACTTTCGGTACTTTTATCGCTTCTTTAGGCGGTTCAATGTTAAAGGGAGTCGGAACACCGACTGCTTTCCCTCCAACTTGATAGAAGGAGTAAAGAACTTGCTCATTCAAGATCACAATATTTTGAGGTTTATCCTGGAGTGTAACGGTTTCCCCGTCAAAGTCTTTAAAAGTTAGATAAGGTTCAGATGGTTGATTAATAGTAACTTCCTCTCTGTTGCTCTCTTGTTGTTGTGAAGTATTTTGACAACCACTTACAATTACCAGCATGATTAAAATAAAGACTGTAAATTTAAATCGATCCTTCATCAGTTTTGTCCCCTTTTTAGATCTTTTTTCTTAAAGCCGTATTATCCCTGGTTCACACTTTAACTATGATGGCTTGTCTGCTACTAGCCGCTTCATCTACGAGGAAGCCTTCTTTCTCACATTTAAATAAGCTTATCCTTAGATTTATAATAGATGAATGGCTCAGTTGAGCTATTCGAGGGAGACAAAATGGTATAATTTCAAACAATTTGTGAACCTGGTTCTTATACCTGAAAAAAGCTCTCTTTATACATGATTTGAATAAAAGATGCCCCCCAATGATGTATTTGATCATTGGGGGGCATCTTTTAGATATCAGTTTAATTCAGATTATGAGTATAAATAATACCGGCTCCTTATAATAGGAAAAAAAGTCGCTATTACAGCGAATTTAATGGTGTTATCTTGTGTTCAAGGTGCTTACATATGCTGTAGACCCCAGTTTTGCAATTGTAACAAAATCGGTGTGAGACTATGTCCTTTATCTGTTAGTGAGTATTCGACACGAGGAGGCATTTCAGCATAAGCAACGCGGTTCACTAGCCCACCTTCTTCAAGCTCACGCAATTGACGCGTAAGTGTGCGATGTGTCACCGTGGAGAGCGATTTTTGTAGTTCGTTAAACCGTATAATATCTTTATTCAATAAATGGTACAAAATCAGAATTTTCCACTTGCCGCCGATTGCATTGACTGCAAATTCAACCGGACAAGTACTGCAATTTTCCAGTGGTTCGATCTCCATAAGTTTACCTCCAAAAGTATCACAAGAGATACCTGATATCCCGAATGTGCGTACTTACATAAAGTTTGTGAGTTAGTTATTATAAATATAACATTTAGTTCGATACTGAACAAATGAATGTAACTATAAGGAGCTGTTGTATATATGGAAACGATATTAGTCTATGGAGCGTCAGGGGTACAAGGTGGAGCCGTAGCAAGATTGTTAACCTCCAAAGGGGTAGCTGTTCGCACCATTACACGTCATGACAAAAACGTAACGGCTTTAAAAGAGCAAGGTATAGAGGCATTTGTAGGTGATCTGTCTGCACCAGAAACGTTGAAAGATGTTAACAGCGGTGTTAGTAAAGTCTTCTTGAATATGCCAATTGAGTATGACACAGCATTAATGAAGCAGCAAATTACAAATGCCGTTGAAGCTGCGCGACAAGCGCACGTTAAATTGATCGTTGTGAATTCGAATGGATTTTTACCAGAACAGCCAACCGACACCAAAACGTTGGATGTAAAACGAGAATTGATCGAGTACGTACAACAAAGCGGTATTCCAACTATTTTGGTAAAACCCACACTCTATATGGAAAACTTCTTGATTCCGGGTCTGATCAATAATGGAATGCTCTTCTACCCTGTACCAGCAGATAAACCGATCCCATGGATCAGCTCCGAAGACGCAGCGCAATATCATTATTATGCGCTAACCCATCCTGAGCTGGCAGGACAAGTGCTGTTAGCTCCAGGTCCGGAAGCACTTACTGGTGCAGAACTCGGCGAGCGCTTTACACAAGCGTTGGGACAAGATATAACCTTCAATTTCCTGAACTATGATGATTTTGAAACAGCTCTCTCTCCAGTAATGGGGGCGGACCAAGCAGCTGGTATTGGAGGCTTCTATCGTTGGATTGGAGCTAATATTGATTCCCTGAACTATTATGACGTGAAAGATCGCGTGGTTGTCCCTGATCTCCAACTGACCTCGCTGAAGGATTGGTTGCAACAACCGCATGTAAAAACAATTTTTGGTTCTTAAGAATAGATCCAGTAACATCGCTCTAGAATTCGTTGCAATAATACTTTAATCTCTCAGGGAATGTGCTATAGTACATTCCCTGAGAGATTATTTTATCAGCCACCCTACACTTTATGTTGTCTCTCTCTGAATCAGTCTTTGGAGCTACAAAACGGAATGACTCACCAGGTTATTAACGTAATTAAAGTTTCATTTTTTGAAGACGTAATGAATTAAGTACAACTGACACACTACTGAATGCCATCGCTGCACCAGCCAGCCAAGGAGCCAGAAGACCAATGGCAGCAATAGGAATACCTACTACGTTGTATGCGAGCGCCCAAAAAAGATTCTGTTTAATATTTCGCATCGTTCTTTTACTTAATTCAATAGCATCTGCAACACTGTTGAGATCTCCGCGCATGAGTGTAACATCCGCAGCCTCTACGGCAACGTCAGTGCCTGTTCCGATGGCCATGCCGATATTAGACACCGCTAAAGCGGGCGCATCGTTAATCCCATCACCTACCATGGCTACAATCTGCCCCATGTGCTGTAATCTCTCTACTTCAGCAGCTTTTTCCTCCGGTTGAATGCCTGCAATGACTGTGGTGATCCCGACTTGGCTTGCAACAGCACGAGCTGTGTGTACGTTGTCACCAGTCATTAACACCACTTCGATTCCCATCGCTTGAAGCCGGCTAACCGCTTGTGCAGATGTTTCCTTTACGGTATCCGCAACAGCAACCATTCCAGCCCATTCATTGTCTACTGCCACGAGCATTACTGTTTTTCCCTGACCCTCCAATTCAGACATATAGGCCAATGCTTCTGTAGGAATCTGCACCATAGCATCGGCTAGTAGTCGGCGTGTTCCAACGAGAATATCCTGGTTGTAACCACGTGCACGTACGCCAGATCCCGGAATATTCTCAAACTGTTCTGGCGTGAACATGATTTTTATATCTTTGTCTCTGATCCCCTCTATAATCGCTTGGGCGAGAGGATGTTCAGAGCTAGACTCAGCAATCCCAACCCGCTTCAACAGTTCGTTGGTTGACCAAGCCGGTGCAGACATTACATCGGTCATATCTGGTTTTCCGTGAGTAACAGTGCCCGTTTTATCGAGAATAACCGTCTGAATGTGTTGCGCAGTCTCCAGATGCTCCCCACCTTTGAACAAAATACCATATTCGGCAGCACGCCCCGAACCAGCCATTATGGATGTTGGTGTAGCTAAGCCCAGTGCGCATGGGCAGGCAATCACCAAAACTGCAATTGCTCTCTCTAGAGCAGCGCTGAATCCTTCTGAGTTTTCGAAGATCAATGACAATATAAAGGTTACCACAGCTATGCCTACGACCACAGGTACGAAAATCCCTGAAATTGAATCAGCTACGCGTTGGATCGGAGCTTTCGATCCTTGTGCTTGTTCCACGATATGGATGATCCGGGATAACGCACTATCAGCACCTACCTGAGTTGCGCGAATAACAAGACGTCCATTTTTGTTCAAGGTCGCACCGGTTACACGATCGCCAAACTTCTTATCCACAGGCAGACTTTCTCCGGTTAACATCGACTCGTCTACGGAGGAAGCCCCCTCCTCAACAATCCCATCCACAGGAATCTTTTCGCCAGGCTTCACGATGACTAGATCATTAACGAGTACATATTCGGGAAGAAGCTCTGTCTCCTCACCGTTTCGGAGAACCCGAGCACTTCTCGGAGCCAGTTGCATCAAGCTTTTAATAGATTGCGCAGATCTTCCTTTAGCCAGAGCCTCCAGCCACTTACCGAGCAATATCAATGTAATTAACACGGCGCTGGTTTCGAAATACAAATTAACAGGTCCTTGAGTGGCCGTGTTTACAACCTCTGTCACCGGGACGCTTCCTCCATGATTATGACCAGATGTACCACCGGTACTAGTTAGCGATGTTAAATATAAACTATACAAGTAAGCTGAACTTGTCCCAAGTGCGACGAGCACATCCATATTGGCACTTCGATTTTTCAAAGCTATATATGCACCTTTATAAAATTGTGATCCTAAATAGAACTGTATGGGCGTTGCAAGCAGCCATTGGAACAGTGGATTCATAAATACATCAGGAACCCATATCCAAGATGTGAACGAGAAATGTGACACCATGGCCCATAATAAGGGAAAAGACAGGACGGCTGACAAGATCCACTTCCATTTTTTGCGTTGAATCTCCTGTTCCCTCATGGATAGAGCTTCTGCCTCTGTAGCTTTTATACGTGCTTCAAAACCCAGTTGCCTGATTTTATAAATGAGGTCGGAACCTTTCAGTGTTCCAGCTACAAATTCTACATGCCCTGACTCCAGAGCCAAGTTTACATTCACACGCGTCACCCCCGGGAGACGACTGAGGCCTTTTTCGATGCGTGCTGAGCAGGCTGCACAAGTCATACCTGAAATATTTAGGTCAACGGAAGTCGAAGCAGTTCCGAAGCCTAAGTTATCTATTTTATTGCGAAGGGACTGAATATCTACTAAAGCGGGGTCATATGCTACCGTTGCTTCCTCTGTAGTTAAATTTACATTCGCCTGTCTAACACCGTTCAAGCGGGTTAGTGCTTTCTCGATCCTGGTTGAGCATGCTGCACAAGTCATACCTGTAATCTGAAGCGTAGTTTGGCGATGTCCAGCATCGTTTGCATTTGTTGGTTGCCCTGACGTGGAGCTGCTATCAATATTGTGCATAAATTTTGCCTCTCCTTATCTGTACGTTAGCCGTACATGAAATTCTTACCGTTTTATTCCGGATGTCGTTTGGCCTCCGATACAAGCCCCTGTTCCAATGCGTAACGTGTAAGTTGAACGCGATTTTGTAACTGCAACTTTTGTAATATGTTTTTCAGATGATTCTTAACCGTGTATTCAGAGATATCACATCTACCTGCAATCTCTTTATTCGTCCATCCAGCTGCCACTCCGTATAAAATCTCCAGCTCCCTGGTTGTCAGTTTAACAATGGGTTCCTTGTGTTCGATCACGTTGACTTCCTTTAGAATTTGATAAGCCACGTCCCTTGACAAGGGAGCTTCCTCGTTAATAATTGAATGCAAGTACTCTAGCCACGTCGAGGGCTCCAGATTTTTAAGCAAATAACCTTGGGCTCCGCGTTTTAGAGCTTCCAGCAAATGAAGCATATCGTCCGACACGGTTATCATGACAATTTTCACATAAGGAAACGTAAGCTTGATTCTGCGAGTTGCCTCCAGTCCATCCAAAACGGGCATTTGAATATCCATTAAAATAAGGTCTGGAAGCCACTTTTCCATGAAGTCGATTGCTTCTTGACCGTTAGAGACGATACCGATAACGTTAAAGTGATCATCCATTTCCAAAATCTCACGGATAGCTTCCCTTGCATGTGCGTGATCATCAACAACCAAAACTCTTGTTGTGGTAGTTAATGTCATGTTAGAGCCCCCTTGTGAATCTCAACGATCGTCTCTCTGTTCTCTCGATACATGTTCATGATCCATCCCATCTCATTGCAGCGTTCTTTCATAATACGTAGACCGAATTTTCCTTTTTTGGCAAACGGATCGCCATCGAACCCTTTTCCATTATCCTTAACGGTAACCTTCCAGCTATGGCTCATTCCTATCGCTGTAATTGATCCTGCTGTAGCAGAAGCATATTTGTTCATGTTAATGAGCGCTTCTCGTATACAGGCTAGCAGTTCAACCTTTTCTTTTTCATCTAGCTGCTGGTCTTTTAATTCCCAATGAATATTGATTGGCGCACGTACGTCCTTGGCCATGACATGAACTTGTTCCACAAGTGTTGATGATATTGGCGTGGAGGGTTGACTTACATCCCGATCGAGACGAAGATTAGTGATCGCTTGTCTTACATAACGATTCACTTCATGAATCGTTTTGCGTATGGACAGAATGTTCTGTTCATGCTGCTTCTCATTACGTACCTTTTCTAATTTTTCGGCTTTGACTGACAGCAAGAAAAGGGATTGGGCAATCCCGTCGTGAAGCTCACGTGCCAGCTGTTCTCGTGCTTCGAGCGCAGCTTTTTCGGAGCGTTCAATTTCCAGTTCTTTCTGTATTTTTTCTAAGATACGAAATAGTTGGGTTAATAGTGTGATACTGACGACATACACTAGAACCGGCGTTAGCCAATTGCCCAGATCCATCGAGATGTAAGGCAGAAGAAATTGATGTCTGACATATTCCCAGATGGCTACAGTGAAAGTTGGAATGAAAAGAATCATCCATTTGATTTGTTTATAGTACATAGGTAACTCCTCACAATCTGTAATCCAATTTAAGATGGCGATCACTCCGGACTGCGGAACCTATATCCGTATCCCCATAAAGTCTGAATGAACTCATTTCCTTTTGAATATTGGGCAAAAAGCTTTTCGCGCAATCGTTTGATGTGAGTATCAATAGTACGTTGATCATAAATTTCTTTGTGAGATGACTTCCATACTTGGATAAGCAATTCTTTTCGGGAAAATGCTCTTTCCTGATGTGTAGCGAGAAAATAGAATAAATCGTATTCTTTTGGCGTCAGATGTACTTCATTATCTTGTACCAAAACACGCCGAGCGGAAGGTTGGATCAGAATCTCATCAATAAGGACCTCGTTGCTTGATGTGCTCTTAAAGTCATGCATGCTGATTCCTTGTGTGCGAGCCACAATGCTTTGGATACGCAGGACAACTTCCCTAGGGCTGAACGGTTTGGAAACATAATCGTCGGCTCCTGCCTTGAAACCTTCGATTCGATCCTTTTCTTCGGAGTACTCAGACAACATGATGATCGGAATCTCATGATAGTTGTGCTTCATATATTTGCAGATCTCAATCCCATTCATATCGGGCAACGATAAATCAAGCAACATCAGATCGTAATTTCCATTGTTTAAATAACATTTCTGAATAGCTTGGCCTCCACTGGAGGCTTCGTCTACAATGAAACCCTCTTTTTCCAAATACCTTCTCATCAGCACTCGAATTCTAGTTTCATGGTCTATCAATAAAATTTTTTTGTGAATATTGGTCACGTGCTTCCCCTCCATTGCATGAACCACAGAACTTGATGCCACAGGTTTACAGAAAATCATAACTGCAGCTGGTCATTAACTGAATGGCTCTGTAGGGCTATCCGAAACATGTAATATCGTTCAAATGTAACCAAATCATGAACATAGCTGATAACCAGCTCACAACAAGTCCTAGATATCTAAATGAAAGAATAATGTAGGATCTGCTACAAAACTGTACGCATCTATCGTTGTTCTCGTGTATTGATTGTTCTTATTGATCAAAAAAGGCCGAAAAGCAGCTTTCTGTGGATAACAGAAACTGCTTTTCAGCCTTTTTCAAGTAATACAGGTAATGCCATTAAGGAGAGTATATCTTTACGGTTACCCTCTAACTTCTCTAGTACAGTGTCACTTGGTGTTCTTTGAAAGTAGGAATTGACTTTAAATAAATAGGTTATGATTCGCTTGGGATGCTTCTCCCAGATAGTAACCTACACCACCAATTGTAACTTGGTCTATTAATTCTTCACGCTGAATGCCCATTAAATCCATGGACATTTGGCAGGCTAACAACTCGGCCCCTTGTGCAACGACGGACTCTATCAATTCTTCCAAAGACGGAACATTATTATTTTTCATCAGGCCACGAATAATCTTTGGACCAACACCAAACATATTCATTTTGGACATGCCAAGCTTCTTGCTGCCACGCGGCAGCATCATATCAAACATTCGGCCAATCATGGTTTTGGATACAGGCTGCATCTGATGCTTCCGAATAACGTTCAATCCCCAAAAAGTAAAAAACATGGTTACCTTGCGTCCGCTGGCTGCTGCTCCATTCGCAATGATAAGAGAGGCAATCGCTTTATCCAGATCTCCGCTGAAGACAACCATCGTGCTAGCGGGATCATGGCTAGGTGAATCAGAAACGAGTTGCACTGAATTCTTGGCAATTACAGCCTCAATAATTCCGCCTGTGATTCGTTCCAGGTGTAAGAGTGTGGACCCAGACATGGTTGCCCATGCTTTCACATCTTCATAGAATCCTGGATCGGAAGCTTTAACCCGCAAGGTCTCTCCATTCGATAGTTGATCCATTTTCTGCTTCACTTGTATCAGTGGACCCGGACAACTTAAACCGCATACGTTCAACTCATTATCGATACGCTGTGGCTCAGTCGAAGCAGTGGGAATTGGCCCTGATTCCTTCACGCTAGCCCAGGCTCATGATGATCTGGTTTTGCAGGAGAAAATGGAGCCGGCTTAAACTGGGCTTGGCGATATGTTTTATAGCCTCCACTCAAGTTTTTCACGCTAAATCCATGCTGACGCAGGATTTGCGAAGCCGTATATCCACGTAAACCAACCTGGCAGTATACCCAGATATCTTTGGATGAGTCTAGTTCATCTAACCGCTGACGAAGCTCATCCACTGAAATATTTATTGAACCCGGAATATTCCCATTACGATGCTCCAGAGCACTGCGAACATCCAGTAGTATAGACTGGTCTGGCTGGCGCTCAGACAGCTGATCATAGGTGAACGTTTGAACACGTCCAGCTGTAATATTCTCTGCTGCGTAGCCAGCCATATTCACTGGATCTTTTGCAGAAGAATAAGGTGGGGCGTAACTCAGTTCAAGCTCGGTTAAATCTCGGATATGACCGCCAAAATGTATGGCTACAGCAATATCATCAATCCGTTTATCCACTCCGTCATAACCGACTGCTTGTGCACCTAGAATCTTACCTTCCGGTGTGAAAAGCAACTTAAGAGTAATCGCGCTGGAACCTGGATAATACGATGCATGAGAGGCAGGATGCACGATTACGGTTCTATAATCAACACCAAGACGCTTTAGTGTTTTTTCATTACTGCCTGTCGTAGCACCTGTCATACCAAATACTTTAATAATGGATGTTCCTTGTGTTCCTTTATAGGTAGAACTTAGTCCGGCAATTCGATCAGCAACAATTCTTCCTTGTTTGTTGGCAGGTCCCGCAAGTGGAATAGCTGTCTTAGTACCATGAATGGTTTCAGTTACTTCGATGGCATCCCCAACTGCATAGATATGTGGCACGCTGCTTTCCAGAGCTTCATTTACAATGATATGTCCACGTGTGCCCAGAGAAACGCCGCTACTTTTCAGAAAAGATGTATCCGGGGTTACCCCTATCGCAAGAATAACCAGGTCAGCTGTCAGAACATGACCATCAGCAAGCTCTACTCCAATGCCCTGCTCAAGGGAATGAAATCCCTGAACACGCTGGGAGAATAGCAGGTTTACACCATTTAGCTCCATTTCCTGGGCCAAAGCTGCTGCTAATTCAGGATCAAATGGGGTGAGTAGCTGTCCATTACCCTCGATTAACGTTACTTCCAATCCAGCTTCCTTTAAGTTTTCTGCCATTTCAACACCAATAAATCCACCACCTATAACGATTGATGATAGGTTGTTAGATGAATTTATTTGTTCTTTGATACGATCAATATCAGGAATGCTACGTACGGTGTAAATCAGTGGATTGTCCTTACCCGGTATATCGGGAACCATTGGTTTTGCACCTGGTGACAAAATTAACTCGTCATAGCTTTCTTCATAATGGCCACGCTCTTGGCTCTGCACTCGAACCGTACGTTTTTGCGGATCAATAGCCATGACCTCGCTTTTTGTACGCACATCAATACGAAAGCGATCTGCCATCCCTTTTGGTGTTTGTACCAGCAGACGCTCTCGCTCATCAATCGAGCCACCAATATAATAAGGTAAACCACAATTGGCAAACGATATATAGGGGCCTTTCTCAAAGATAATAATTTCGGCATGTTCATCCAGACGGCGCAGCCGTGCAGCCGCAGATGCACCCCCAGCTACACCGCCAACAATCAGTATTTTTTTGCTCATGATTCACAGTCTTCCTTTCCAAATAAAATCGTTATAATCTGTTCAACCCGTTGATCTGCAAGCACATAATTCACTTCAAGACCATTCCGCTCAGTAGCGACAATGCCGGCACTGCGAAGCTTCTGCAAGTGCTGTGATACAGTTGATTGCGGAAGATCCAGACATTCCTGCATGTATGAAACATTACATTTCTTTTTTTGCATCAGTCCACGCACAATACATAAACGAATCGGGTGAGATAAAGCTTTCAGCAGATTAGCGGGCTCGTCGAACTGTTTTAAAGTATTCATATCAAAAGCAGGTGTGGTCAAAAGTATCCCTCCTAAATCACTATAACGTAATATTACGATATAACGGTTTTGATGTCAATGTTCTCTCTTAAATTCAATTCATCACGCAATTCTTTATTCTGAGAAAAGGTATAAAACACGTTGGAAGAAGAATTATACCTTTTATGTTGTTACTTATAGAAAATTAAATACGTTTAGTCATGTAGTAGTTAAAGAATTCCGGTTTTTTATTTCTTGTATAGATAGATGTAAAGTATAATTCCCATACTCAAGAATATCGTCCAGAAAACGATTCAATTGCTCTTGAGAGCTAGTTTTAATTTTTAAATGGTAACAGCCTTCTCCCGATACGCGGTGAACCTCTAATACCTCCCTTCGATCGTCCATTAATCTTATAAACGAATGATGGTTAGCTGTTTTCATATAGAAAATGATAAAAGCTGTAAAAGTGAGTCCGATTTTCGTTTCATCAACTATTACAGAATAAGCTTTAATAACACCACACTCCTCAAGTTTTTTAATACGATTTCCTACAGCTTGTCCAGTCATATGAATCTGTTCACCTAATTCTTTCCATTGGATACGTGCATTTTCAGATAGTATCCGAAGGATCTGAAAATCAATATTATCAAGTTCCATAATAAATTCCTTTCACCATGAATTTTTTTGGGACAAAAGTGTTTCGTTAACTTATCGAATAAAATTACAATTCGATTTATGATTGTAGTGTAACAAAATATTTTATACGAGGTGGAGAATAATGAGCACAGCTCTAATTATTGTAGATATTCAAAATGATTATTTCCCGAATGGGAAGATGGAATTAAGCAATCCTGAAAAAGCAGCTTCTAATGCTGCAAAAGTGCTTGATTGGTTCAGAAAAAACCACAAGGATAATATTTTCCATGTTCAGCATATCGCAAGTGACCCAGCGATTGGTTTCTTTCTTCCAGATTCGGAAGGTGTAAAAATACATGAGGCTGTTCTACCATTAGAAAATGAAAGTATTATTAATAAACATTTTCCTAACAGCTTTTTGAATACCGAATTACAAAGCAAACTTAAAGAGAAAGAAATAACCAAAGTAGTGGTTGTAGGGATGATGACACATATGTGTATTGATGCAACCGTTAGAGCTGCAGTGGATCTCGGCTATGAAACAACACTTATTGAAGATGCATGTGCAACGAGAGAGCTATCCTATCAAAATAAGGTCGTATCAGCTGAACAGGTCCATTATGCCTTTGTCGGCGCACTTAATGGCATGTATTGCGATGTGAAATCGACTGAAGATTTCACATCGCAATAAGAAATAAACACGGTATTACAGAACACAATAGTTCAGATTAAAGTTGAAGGTGAAAAACTTCGCAACCAGTTGCAAAATTATTTTATTGTAAAATAATAAAATTAGAAAACATAAGGTCACTTCCACTCTGTCAAGCAAAGTGGGAGTGACCTTTGTTTATGTTGACCTTATTATGAATTAGGCATCCAGATTCTGACCATTTGACTCAATAACCTTCTTGTACCATTCGAATGATTTTTTCTTGGAGCGTTTTAATGTTCCTTGACCATCATCGTCCCGGTCAACATATATGAAACCATATCTTTTTTTCATTTCTCCCGTACTTGCACTTACAATGTCAATCGGTCCCCATACAGTATACCCAAGCAAATCGACGCCATCATACTCTACAGCATCTCTCATCGCTTTTATGTGCTCGCTTAGATAAGCAATTCGATAGTCATCTTCAACATATCCGCTCTCATCCGCTATATCGGCAGCACCGAGACCATTTTCTACAATGAATAAAGGTTTTTGATATCGATCATAAATGTTGTTCATCGTAATCCGCAAACCGAGTGGATCAATTTGCCAGCCCCAGTCACTAGCTTTCAAGTAGGGGTTAGGCAAGCTGGGGAACAAATTGCCTCCAATCGTATCCGTTTGTGTAGGATCTGCGCTAACCACACTGGAAGAATAGTACGAGAATCCGATAAAATCAACGGTGTGCTGTTTTAGTAACTCCTGATCCCCTTTTTCGAATGGGAGAACTATATTTTTGCGCTCAAGATCTTTGAGGGTATACGCAGGATACTCACCTCTCACCTGAACGTCAATGAAGAAGTAGCTTTGGTTCTCAACCTGCTTCGCTTTCCATATATCCTGTGGGTGGCATGTTCTAGGATACGGAGCATTGGCAGCAAGCATACAACCTACCATATTTTCCGGATCAACTTCATGGGCAATTTTGGTGGCCAACGCACTGGCTACCAGTTCATGGTGACTGGCTGTGAACTTTACAGCTTCCGCGTCTTCGTGTTCTTCAATGAACAGCCCAGCTGCTAAAAATGGCGCTTCTAAGACCATGTTAATTTCATTAAAAGTAATCCAATATTTAACCAAGCCTTTGTAACGATTAAATATCACCGTACACAGTCTTTCATAGAAATGAACCATTTTTCTGTTCCGCCATGAACCATACTCCTTGACCAAATGCATTGGAACATCAAAGTGAGTAATGGTGACGAGGGGTTCAATATTATACTTTTGGCACTCTTTGAACAAGTCTTCGTAGAATTGAAGCCCAGCCTCATTAGGCTCTGTCTCATCCCCCTTGGGAAAAATACGACTCCACGCAATCGACAAGCGATATACCTTGAAACCCATTTCGGCAAACAAGGCAATATCTTCTTTAAAATGGTGATACATATCGATTGCTTCTTTGGCAGGATAGTAATAATTTTCGTCAAAGTCAAACATTTTAGTTTTCCCCATAAGAACACTTTCTCGCACGTCGCCAGTCGGGCTCAAATCAACGTTTGCTAGCCCTCTGCCGTCCGCATTATAAGCTCCCTCTGATTGGTTAGCCGAGGTTGCTCCTCCCCATAAGAACCCATCTTTAAATCCCAAATTTATCGTCTCCCTCTATTATGAAATATATAATTATTCTCTTACAACAAGCCTGTCAGCAGCACATCACCTGCGTTCACTTTATTTGCTTTGGTCTCGACGATTTCCAGATAATTCTCCGTGTTCGTAACAATCATTGGCGTTTCTACGGAGTATCCTTCTTTCTCGATCTCGGCAATGTTAAATTCGACCAGTTTCTGCCCCTGTTGCACAATGTCCCCTTCTTGAACGAAGCTTTCAAAATGCTTTCCTTTCAATCGAACGGTGTTAAAACCAATATGAATCAATACTTCCATTCCTTCATCCGAAATTATTCCAACGGCATGCTTGGTCGGGAAGAGAGTAACGATTTTTCCGGCAAAGGGGGCAAACAGTTCGCCTGTAGAAGGGCGAATCCCAATCCCACGGCCTAATAGTTCTTGCGAGAAAGCTCCATCCTGCACGTCTTTAATCGGAATGATGTCCCCGTTCATCGGACTGAGCATCGTATGTTTTTTTCCAGTCGAAGACATCGATTGAGGTGGCTCTACAGACAATGTAGCAGAGTCAGCTTCTGGCTTATCATCCTTGAACATGACGAGTGTTAATGCAAATGAGACAATCATGGCAAACACTACACCAATAATGGCAATCATAATATTAGACGTGCCTGGTTCATTAGGGTCGAACATCGTCAAAAACTCAAATATACCAAATCCACCAAAAGTAAACTCTCTAAGGTTGTACAGTCCATAAAATCCGCCGGCAACGCCCGAAACGATACAGCTCATAATAAACAGCTTCTTGCGCGGCAGGATAATACCGTAAACGACCGGTTCAGTGATGCCAAACAATGCAGAAATGGCCGAAGGGAAGCCTAGAGCCTTAAGCTTTTTATCCTTGGTTTTCACGATAATTGCAAGCACAATGGCCAACTGGGCAAAAGATGTTGCAAAGACTGAAGCCATGATGGTGTCGTAACCCATGCTCGTAATGTTGTTAATATATAAAGGGATGAGTCCCCAATGCAGTCCGAACACGACAAGTACTTGCCAGGAGATCCCCAAAAGGAATCCTGCAAATAATGGACTTGCGTCTCGTGCCACCAGTATGCCTTGAGCAATCAATTCAGACGCATAACTCGCAACAGGTCCGATCAATAAGAAGCCCAAGGATAAGGAAATCAGCACCGTGACCATCGGTACCATGAAAAATTTAATCGCACTCGGAACAATTTTATCCAGCGTACGTTGAACTTTAGAAGCAAAGTAAACAACGATGATGATTGGGAGAACAGTGGATGTGTAGTTCATGCTGATCAATGGAACGCCGAACACATCCAGATAAACCGGAGAACTGAAGGCAGATCCGCTGAATAGCGTGTAAAGTGGCTCTCTGGATCCTGCCAAGGCATCCAACTGAATAGCAGGGTAACACATAGCTAATCCAATGAGTATACCGATAAAGGGTTGTACTTTAAACTTGTTAGCAGATGTATATCCCAAAAATACAGGGAGGAACATGAACATAGCATCCCCCATGGTATTAATGATCATATATGCCCCGCTATCCGTTGTATAAAGATGTAGTGTGCTGAACAACGTATTGAAGCCTTTCAGCATCCCCGCAGCTAATAGAATGCCGAGAATAGGTTGAAACAAGTTTGATATTACATCAACAAAAGCGTCCAGTGGCTTTTTCTTTTTAACAACTTTTTCGGTTGAAGAACTCGTATTGTCTGGATTCAGTTTAGCCAGTGAGCTGACCTCCGAATAAACTTCAGAAACATGATTTCCAATAACGACTTGATATTGCCCACCTGAACGTAAGACAGTTACTACCCCGTCCAGCTTTTTCATAACTTCATCATCGGGTATGGAATCGTCCTTCAGATGAAATCTTAACCTTGTAACGCAATGTGTGAGGTCACCAATGTTATCTGGTCCCCCTACTTGATTCACAATCTCTTCCGCTAACTGTTGATATTTTCCCATTATGTTCTCCTCCATATTCTAGCTGAAACAGCATAGTGAAGGGTTTGGCCAACTTAATGTCACCATCCTGGCTTGCTCTTAAACCCTCACCTCCTTTCATGGTTACGTTATGATCTTGTCTTATACACCACACGTTGAATGTGGACCGTCAAATACAGCTTTTCTTCACCCGTAAGGCTGTAATTGTAGTTGTTTTTGATGTAGGTCTCGATTTTCCCGACACAACGAAACGCATTCTGATGTTTCTCTTTTATCACATCCAGAAGATCCTGATCGCTTTCATTCTCATGCAAATTTCCACTGATTAATCGTTGAGCAAAAAATTTCAGATGCGTAATAAATCGATAGAATGCTACGGATTGCTCATCGAATTCAATTTGAAAATAATACCTGACAATGTCGCTAATTTCCTGAATGATTTTAGTCACTCTGTAGATATCCTGACTTTCTTGGCGATCCTCCGCATTGACGATGTGCAAAGCAAGGAAACCAGCCTCATCTTCCGGAAACTGAATATCAAAAGACTCCTTGATGAATTGAAGCGCCTTCAAACCAACTTTATACTCATCCGCGTAAAACCGTTTAATATCCCAAAGTAAAGCATTTTTGAGGGAGATCCCGTCTTTGAAACGGCTTACGGTTGAGAAAATATGGTCGCTGAGCGATATATATACACTATCATTCAGTTTTTTGCCTAGCGTCATTTTTGCGAAATTTATGATTCTATCCGCAACATCGAAGTAATCTAAAGGGATTTCCGTCAGAAGTTCCTGGAATTTGATAAATGCCTCCTTGGTAGAAAGGGAGTAAATTTTATCAATGCTTTGCTCGTCAAGAGCATCGCCTATTCTCTTTTGGTAAGCAATTCCTTTGCCCATCACAATGACTTCCTGGCCCAATTTATCTTGTGTAACCGCCACATTATTGTTAAGGATCTTAAGAATAATCATCTCATTTCCCCCTTAATACAAATAAAAAGACCCACCCGCACATCTCGAAATAAACGCTAAATATAGCGCAAATTCACGATGTGCAAGCAGGTCTAGCTTGTAATTAAACAATCACTATCCTTAACTCGCATTCTCATTATAGCCTCGGACGAAAGATTTAGCAATAACCATTTTAATTTGTTCAACTGCTTGTTTTTGCCTTAAATCTGTTGCACAGCCATTAATGAAACGCTTCATTGCATACATGGACACGGAGATGCCACGTTTCCCTTATTAGTTGAAAGAAAACCACCTCTAACAGCATACAACTGCCGAAAGCCCCGACGTGCCAGAATTCTGGCAGCTTTTTTTCGCTGAATCCAACTGCGGGAAAAGATGAATACTTCATCATGCGGCTCAATATGTTTGCTCCACAATACAGGCAGTCTGCCAACCGAGATATTTATTGTGCCCGGAATATGACCAGTCCAATACTCGCTCGCGTCTCTGACATCCAGGATTTTCACCTTTCCCCAACGTTCTTGAGTGAGGTCCAAGTCCTCGATATTAATATAAGTAAGGGAACGCAGAGGCCATAGTTGAGTCAGTCCCCATATACCCTCCAGCCCCAATAAGATATAAATCAATGTCATCGTACTATCCCTTCCTCCACAAAATTGCAAGACCTGAAACTTGCTTGAACTTTTTCCCCAAGCTACGTGACAATGCCAGACATCCTTCTTACCAAAAGCGTTTCAATTCATGGAATCCATCGCTGTTTTCATCGTATCGTACGTAATTGCACCTTGAAATTTTTGGCGAATAACCCCACTGGAATCAATCATATAGGTGGTCGGGTACGAGTGGATCGCAAATAAATCAGCTACCCGTGCCTTCTCATCTTTCAAAATAGGGAAGGTTACATTATATTTTCGAAGGAATGTTGACACCTCCTCTATCGAATCTTCCGTATAACTCAAATTGATCCCTATGACGACAACGTTCTGATCTTTATACTCTTCATGAAATTTCTCGATATGTGGCATTTCGGCACGACACGGCGGGCACCAAGTGGCCCAGAAATTTAGCAAAACCCGTTTTCCCTTCAATTCAGTCAGCGACATTTCTTCGTTATCCAGGGATGCCAGCTCAAAATTTGGTGCAATTTTGCCCACCTGGATGCCTGTTTCTATGCCGTTGATACCGTTCGCGTTATCATGAAGCTTCAATTCATTTTGTTCGCGCAGATGATCGTAGATTCCCCATACAACCAAGCCTGTCAGAAAAACGCCAACGAGCATATTACGAATATTTTTCACGAGCAGTAGTCCTCCATTAGAAACTGAAAAATGAGTACTTGGCAAGCATTGCACTTAATCGTTGGAAACTCCCGGTATACAGCATAACGCCCAAAGCCACCATGATGGCTCCATTGAATATGCTCAACAGAGGAAGGGCCCGATTAATGAGCTTAACGATTGATAGCGAAAATGTAACTAAAAGTGAAATAAGCAAAAAAGGAATACCCAAGCCTAATGAATAAGCCGCTAAGAAACCAATCCCTTGATATAGGGATTCAGAAGAACCAGCCAAGATTAATATGGAGGATAATGCGAGTCCTACACACGGCGTCCAACCTGCACCAAAGGCCAGTCCGAGAAAAAAGGAACCGAACCAGCCACCATATTTTTTTTCGTTTTGCAATGGCTTGGAATTCATCAATAACTTGAGTTTCAGCAAACCCATCATCTGCAATCCGAATACGATAATTAAAATACCGCCGAACTTCTCGATTAATTCCCTGCGCATAGAAATGAAACTCCCGATGGCACTAGCGGAAGCTCCCATCAATACGAAAATAACGCCAAAACCAAAGATAAAACCGATCGATCGGAGGAATAATTGTTTCCGATTCGCCGCAATCCTTCCTGCTTCAACCATTGTATCCGAGATATGTGAAACATAAGCAGGTACAAGCGGGAAGACACAAGGGGAGAAAAACGAAAGCGCACCTGCTGTAAATGCTACTAAAAGCGTCACTTGTTCCAAATCGTCACTCCTTCACGGACCAGATTCCCCCGTGGAATAAAAATCAATCGTGTTCGGTTCGCCTCTCCAGCATGATTTTAGTCAAAAAAGAGATGCATGCTGCACTAAGAAAAAACAGCTGTTCAGCGGCAATTCCGTGTACAACAAATTCATTGTTTCCGTCCACAAAGGCAATCACTGCTCTGCCCACGCTGTACCATAAGACGGTTACTACCAATCCTAGAAAAGACAACATTCGTTTGTTGCTGAATTTGAATTGAGTGATGCCCATAACCAAGCCGAGCAAGCCTAACGCTAAAGATCGAACTCCTCCTTGGAGAAGGATAGAATATAACAGACCATACAAGGCTGATGAAGCCAGGTAGAACGTCAGCAAGAGGTCAGGGAACATAAAGAAAGAAAGTTTCTTTCTCCACGTATGAATCATCAACACGATGCAGCCATACAAGGCAGCAATCCAGAGGCCATTTGTTCCTCCGTTAAAGTAGATCAGGGACAACGGATCGTGAATGACTAGCTGAAAGTCCAAAATCAGCGGGCTGAATTTCCAAATAAAGAGACCTGCAATCAAAATGTTTGTCATGAGATGATCGATCGAAGTTCCTTCAACGTTTCGCAGTACATGCAGACGCCATTTTAAGACCAAATACCCTGCAAGTACGGAAGCACTAACGATCAACATTTCCAGGCTAATATTGAAAGGACCAATTGTAATAAACTGCAAGGCATATCTCCTATTCGAGTGCACAGTCGGCACAAGTAATCAACGGGAAATGAATCAAGCTGGCTCCAAATCTGATGGGTGCCAGCTTGATTAAGTGTGACTTTTGCCCGCTGTTGTTCCCAAGAGTTCAGATTTATTGGGTTTACATGGACTGGGTGTACAGTTCATATATCTGATCCAGTTTATGCTTAAGCTCGTTAAAGCGAACAAATCGATCTGCTCTGACATATTCCTTCTGTTCTATGATCAGCAACATGATTGGAGCTGTGAAAATCATATATTTCTCTGCTATGCTCTCTACATTGTGAATGTCGATATGCCCCAATTGAATCTTAGGATATTCTTCTAATAGCATTCTGATCTTAGGGAGCAATGCATGACAAACACTGCAATTTGTTTGAGATACATATAAAAAACTTAATTCATGTTCACTAACAAACCGTTCCACCATATCTAGCGAAGCTAATTCCATCATTTCTTTCATATCTGTATCCTCACTGACGAACCTGCATTATGAATGAACGTCAATCCCAGTTTAGTTGATTTTCCTCAATGTATTGACTTACTACATCTGTACCAGATTCAATCTCTACTTTGCCTTCTACTTCAATCTGAACACCTGCTTTTTTGAGCAGATTTCCTACTTCACACACTTGCTCTGCGCTAATCATGATTTTGCGCACAGACTGAATCTGCTCTTCAGTGGAATTCGCGGACAAAATAACTTGAGGAAGATGGACAATTCGAAATCCTTCTTCTTTGGAATTTACAGCCTCTGTGTTCATCACTATTCCAGTAACTGACAGTTGCTTCTGTTCCAACATATACACGAGTGTCATGATGTAACAAGTAGTGGCAGAGGAAACCAACAATTCTTTAGGATTGGCTCCTTCCCCACTCCCTCCCGAAGACTCGGGAATCGCGATATTCGTTTTAAGATAATCTGCCTTCAGTCTACCGCTACCTTTAGTGTCTTTATACCATGCAGTGTTCAAATTAGATTTCATATCGGCCATGTCGATCCGCTCCTTTTATTATCCAGTCAGTTTCCCTTAGACGATGCGCTTTAAGGCATGGATGAATCCCGTATGCATCGCTTCGTGATACAGGGCTAAGTTACACACTTCCCCCATGCTATTCAATTGGAGAACAGGTCCCAATTTCAATGGTTCTGGCAGAGTTTCATCAGAATAAATCTCTACGTGTTGTTTGATGCGTACAACCTGATCCTGCAACTGCGCAAGTAATGTTGACAACGGAATGGGCTCACCTGTCCAGTCAAAGGGTTTGGTACCGGGAGCGAACAAGCTGGTATATTCCTTAGGTAGGCCAGAAGTTTGGAGATTGTTGAAAATAAACATTTCAGCTACTGTAAGAATGTGCCCAACATTCCAACGTATCGTGTTACTGAATCCGACGGGTTGTTTGTCGGCGCTTGTTTCGGATACCGATTCCAATACTTTGTATAAATTTCCGCGAGTGATATCTAACTGTTTGGCAAAGTGTGAATAATTCATTGTATACCATCCTTCATTTTAGGTTTATAAAGTAGTAGTTATTAGTTCAAAACAGCGGCTATGTGTTCTTTTGTAATCGACCAATGAGAGGCAGTCCAGAATTTCTCTTTATTATTAACATAGATAATTTGAGGAGATTCATGTTTAACATCAAGATCCTGAGTAATTTGATTAGACACATGTCGCGATTCAAAGACCTTAACAAGATAAAAATCAATGTCTTCAGTGTGGCTCTCTTTGATGTACTGTTCGTATTCCGCTAGTGCATTCGCACTCACTGGGCATGTAGTGCTATGCTTAAGTATTATCTTTCCGCGTTGATCCGACTGTTCCAATATTTCTTTCCATTGGTCCAGTGTCGATATCTCTTTCCAGTTCAACAAAATCACTCCTTAGTAGAATAATCATTTCTTGATGTCTAGTTACATAGTTAATTGGTTAACTAGGATAATGTTATTCGAATGATTTATATTTGTCAAGATGATCTGTTCTCATATAAAACCATTATTCCTATTGTTTTACGCCCTTCATTGATTTTTGTGAACGATTGTTTTAATATTGAGCTTATCTAGAACACTAGTTAACCCAGAAAGTTGGATGGTTATATGGAACATTCTCGTTTGCCCTTCAAAACAGATCCTCAATCTCCACTGCCTATTAATGTGCAAATTAAAGAACAAATTAAATGGCTGATCAGTAAAGACTTTCTGAAAGCGGATGATGCTTTGCCTTCAACGAATGAATTAGCGGAGCAGCTCTCTGTTAATAGAAACACGATACAGTGGATATATTCACAGCTCAAAGAAGAAGGACTGCTGATCATGCAAAAAGGACGAGGAACTCGAATAGCTAATGAAGACCGGATAAAGGAATTCAAGCAGCAAAATCCTTATTTTTCATTCGTGGAGAAGACCGTAAAAGACGCATTTGAACAAGGTTTCAATCTAGAAAATGTCATGTTGTCAGGATTTGCATATACACAATTATTTGGAGCCAAACACGAGAAGAAGAAGCGTTACCTTTTCATTGAATGCAAAACTATGGCCTGCCTGTTTTATCTGGAGGAAATCCAGCGTCGTTCATCGGCAGACATTCAATCGATTGATATTTCATCACCAGACGAGGAGCTTTTTCAAGCTATACAAAAAGCGGATGTGGTAGTTACCGTGAACGAAATGACGGAAGTTGTAAAAAAGAAAGCTGGATCTTCAGAAACAAAAATAATATCTGTAAGCTCGTCCCAAGATGTGACTCTTTTATTCGACATGCTTTTACAATAAGAGCAAACGTATACGATTAGATTCACTTTTTTATGTAAGTAATTACTCAGAATATCCCTGAACTCGGTACGAATTAATCCACCCCGTTGAATTCAGGGATATTCTGTATTATCAAGTGACTAATGCTGATGAATATTCGTGATCTTGTTAACCATTTTTACTTTATTGATGAAACTGTGGTAAATAAGCTCGGTGAGCTTCAAGCAACTCATCCAGCAAGGCCTTTGCTGTGTCGCCACTTTGAACAAGCGGATTTATGATAAATGCTTGTAATGCCGTAGCATAATCGCCTGTCACAGCGGCTTCTATAGTGAGTTCTTCCATAGCTTTCATAACTTGCAACAATCCTCGTTGTGCGGGTGGGAATGAGCCGAAATGGACTGGTTCTGCACCGTGAGAAGTAATCATGCTTGTAATTTCAATGGCACTCTCACTTGGCAGATCACTGATTGCCCCGTTGTTCCGAGTGCTTACAACCATTCGAGTTCCTTTATCGTTATAAATGGAATTAATGATTTCGCATGCAGCATCACTATAATGCGCACCACCTCTTTTTTCCAACTCTTTCGGTTTGTAATCCAGCTCCGGATTTCTGTACAGTTCAAAAAGGCTTTCTTCCAACTGTTTAACGACTTGACCGCGACTACCTACTGTGTTTACTTCTTCCAGCTCTTCCCGGATCATGGCATCCGTCATGTAGTAGTAACGGTGGTATGGACAAGGAAGCATTTCCAGTTGGAGAACCTGTTCGTGCAAAAATCGCATATTTTTGATATTCTCAACCATTTTATCCGCTTTGGCTTCCGGTCCGTACATTTTATCGATTGCCTCAAGGGTAAGATCTTGTCCTGACTTATCGTAAATCTTGTGCCAGTGCAGATGGTTAATGCCCGCAAATTTGAAGAACAATTCTTCCTCCTGTTTTTCCAATACGGCTGATTCAATTTTGGTGGACATAATAGGAACATTGCATAGTCCGATCACTTTGTCCCACTTTCCGTAACGGAGAACCGCTTCCGTAACCATGCCTGCAGGATTGGTGAAGTTAATGAGCCATGCATCCGGACAGAGTTCTTTCATATCATTAACAATGTCTAAAATTACCGGAATGGTTCGAAACGCTTTAAGCATGCCTCCTGCCCCATTTGTCTCTTGTCCAATCATTCCATATTTATTGGGAATAGTTTCGTCCTTGATACGGGCATCCATCAACCCAACTCTAAGTTGTGTAGTTACAAAGTCTGCATCCGTTAATGCTTCCCGGCGATCTAGCGATAAATGAACTTCACAGTCGATTCCTGCGGCTTTTACCATGCGTTTAGCCATGGCACCAACGACCTCGAGTTTTTCCTTCCCCGCCTCGATGTCCACAAGCCATAATTCTTTGACAGGAAGTTCATGATGACGTTTGATAAATCCTTCCATGAGTTCCGGTGTATAGCTGGAACCACCGCCGATTGTTACAATTTTTAATCCTTTTTTCATATCTATTACCTCCTGATGTAAGAGTATTTGAATCATAGTTGTACTCTAATTTGTGTAATGCATTACATGTCAAGCATCAATACCACGATTTATTTATAAGCTCATTGAGATGGCGAGATTACAACAAAGAGGTGGACTACATGGCAAATATCAGCGAGATTGCCCGTTTGGCGGGTGTATCCACTGCAACCATTTCACGTGTTATTAATAGGCATCCGTACGTAAGCGAATCAACCAGAAAGAAAGTAATTGAAATCATGGAACAACTGGATTATGTACCTAACGGCAATGCAATATCTCTAAAAAAGGGCGCTACCTGTTTGATTGGAATTGTTGCAGTCGCTTTCAATCCGCTACTTATCAGATTCATGCAGGCCTTCACCCAGTCTGCCGAGAAACACGGATTCAACATCACTCTGTTCATTACGAATGGTCAGGTAGAGAAAGAACTGGTGGCACTCGAAATGCTGAAACGGAAACAACTGGACGCTATAGTATGCGTGCTCCGAAGCAATGAGTGGAAGGTTATCGAATCCTATACCAAATATGGCCCGATCGTCACGTGGCAGCGGCTTGAAAACAGTTATATCCCCTCTGTGTTTATGGATCAATATGAAGCATATAGGATTGGACTCGAACACTTATACCTCAAAGGATACAGAGAGATCCTTAGTGTATATCCCATATCTAACGGACTTAACACAAAAGAGCGCATGAGAGCATACGCTGACTTTATTACCAAATATAAATTGACGGTGGACTTCCCGAATTTTCAGGATAAGATTTATGTGCGAGACGGAGAAGAACTTGCAAAATGGTGGATTGCACAAACAAACAGACCTGATGCTATTTTTTGTGCTAATGATGAGGTTGCAGCCGGATTTATTGCTGAACTACGGAGGTCTAAATTTTCGGTTCCAGGGGACGTTGGGATCATCGGATTTGATAATACCGAGGTGGCTCATTTATTCGATTTGACGACAATTCATTATCCAGTTGATCAGCAAGCAGAGAATGCTTTCACGATTATTCAAAACATGCTTGATACCACTACCAAAGAGTTAATCCCTCTGAAATATACTTTAGTTGAACGACAATCAACATGACTATCACAATATTATCACCCCACATTTTTTATGAAATGATCTGGAGTTTAATTGGACTTTTTCTCTCACTTGGTCGTTTCTATCTAGAAGGTGTGAGTACAGGTAGCCTTGCTTTTGCCGGTTCGCACTGGCTTGCCACAATTCTGAAAGCCATATGGAATCCGATGGAGTTTTTGGGTTCTCCCAGAAAAACATACGAAAAACCACTAAATCGGCAGTACGATTTAGTGGTTACTCATTTTGAAAATTCAGTCACCCGAGCTGATTGTAGTTAATTAACCTATGCAGATGTACTGCGAGGTATGCCAACTCTTCGTTTGGCACAGCTTTTCCGTAAACTTGCTCAATATATTCTCGGATCTTAAATGCCCCTGACATGGCCTCAGGATGCAAGCAAGCGATATGCTCGAATAGAACGTGGCTCTCATCATTCAACATCTGACCTGAATAAAATCGTTCCACAAAAAAATTGATATGGGTGATAAACCGACTGTAATGAACATTATCATCGTCCATCTCAATATTAAACGTATACTTAGCCAGGTTAACGATGCTTCCGATCATCTTGGCAAATTTCATTCCGTCGGAAGAGTCACTGTGCTCCCCTTGAGCATTAATTAAATGAAAAGCAATATTAGCTGCTTCCTCAACAGGTAGATCCGTTTGTAGAGTTTGATTCATCAGCTGAAGAGCAAACACGCCCACTTTATATTCTTTGGGATAATAAGTTTTGATTTCCCAATATACCCGATTTGTTATATTGATGTTTTTCTTGTGCCTTTCCACCGCAAAACTCAAATGGTCCATCAGCATAAAATAAACACTCGCGTTAAGGGTAACCGAAAGCTCTTTCTCCGCATACGTTACGATCTTTTGTGTTAGTTCCACAAACACTGGAGAAATGGTGTCCAGAAGACCAAGAAATTCTTTAACTTTAATGTTTTCGACGGGAATGAAAATTTGATCTGCTTGATGCTCCTCAATAGCAGTCCCCATTTTCCTTCCGTATCCAATGCCTTTGCCCAGAAGGATAAATTCATTTTTTTGCTGATCCTCTGCTAAAACCACATTTGAATTCAATACTTTTTTTATCTTCTTCATTTGATCACCTCTTCCATTTCACTAATCTAAAGGGAATTTAAACGATTTAGATAGCAAACTACACAAAGAACAAGGCGATTACGAACAACATCATTAACCGAGATCGCTACCATTCGACTGAATCACTTGCTGATACCAAAAGAACGAGTCTTTCCTGATTCGTTGAAATGTCCCATTTCCATAATCATCCACATCCACATATATTAGTCCGTATCTTTTCTTCATTTCACCCGTGCTCGCCGAGATAATATCGATCGGTGACCACATGGTATACCCCATTACAGGAATACCGTCGATCTCAATGGCCTTTTTCATCTGCTCTATATGTTGGCGCAAATAATCGATTCGATACGAATCATGGATACTCCGGTCTTCCTCGACTTTGTCGACCGCGCCCATTCCATTCTCCACGATCATCAGCGGAATTTGATAGCGGTCATAGAGTAGATTTAACGAATACCGAAGTCCCATCGGATTGATAGTCCATCCCCATTCTGTTGTTGGCAGATAAGGGTTTGTGTATCCTGTTTTCACTCCATTTAGTCCTTTAAACTCTGTACTGGTGTCCTTCCCGACGACATGTGTTAAGTAATAACTGTACGACAGAAAGTCAACTTTTCCTTTCAATAATTGTTCCAAATCATCTTCCAGAATAGGCAAAACAATCCCCTGCCGTTCAAATTCCTTTAACTTGTATGCCGGATAATAACCTCGACATTGTACGTCGCAATAAAACAACATCTTCTGCATGAAATCAGCATTAGCTTGCATATCTTCGGGATCACAACTGTTGGGATACGAAAAGTGTCCAGCATACATCATTCCGACTTTATTTTCCGGGTCAATCGCATGCGCAAGCTGAACAGCCTTAGCGCTAGCTAGAAACTGATGATAGGCTGCAGTCATTCTTGTCTGCTCATCATCCGAATTAATCCCCCCAGCCATCCAGGACTTAGTTGACATAACATTAATCTCATTAAATGTAATCCAGTACTTTACCTTGCCTTTATAGCGATTAAAAATAACTTGACAGTAGTTTAAATAAAAGTCAACTACCTTGCGATTTTCCCACGAACCATATTTCAACAATCCAAGTGGTGTTTCGAAATGGGATATTGTGACCAACGGCTCAATCCCGTATGCTCTGCATGTATCGAATACTCGATCGTAATATTCTAATCCCGCCTCATTTGGAGCTTTTTCGTCTCCATTAGGGAAAATACGTGTCCAATTAATGGACAGGCGATAACACTTAAATCCCATCTCGGCAAACAAAGAAAGATCTTCCTTAAAACGATTGTAGTGATCAATACCAACATGACTCGGATAGTATTCGCCTTCCTTAATACTTTCAGTAATTTTTCTGGGAGAATCCAAATCCCCTGAAGTCATTACATCAGCCGTACTTAACCCTTTACCGTCTTTTAAAAATGCTCCTTCACACTGGTTGGCGGCTGTTGCGCCGCCCCATAAGAAATGATTCGGAAATCCTTGTTTCATTATTACTTTCCCTCCATTTATATAGTAGTTATAAACATTAAAGGTTCATTATCTTTACGTTTGCCCTCTGCACATTGGACATCGTAGCCCTCTCTGCTTGTAACGACAGTTATCAATACGGGATCATACCCCGCTTCAATGATTCTTTCGATGTCAAACTTGACGAGTATATCTCCTGCTTTTACCTGGTCTCCGATTTTGACCTGGGACTCAAAAAACTTTCCTTTTAATTTCACCGTGTCAATGCCAATGTGGAAGAGCAACTCGCTTCCATTGACTGTTTCCATCGCGACAGCATGTTGAGTACGGAATACCATTTTAATGATCCCGTCCGTTGGGGCATACAGTTCGCCTTTCGAAGGAATGACAGCTATGCCTTCTCCCATTGATTTGGTTGAGAATACATCATCCTTCACTTCAGTAAGAGGAATAATTTCTCCTTGAACGGGCTGTTTAATGGCAACTACTTCATTGCTTTTAACTACCGTGTTCTTCGTTGTTTCTTTGTTCTCCGCTATAGTCGATTCAGCTGATGGCTGAGTATCCTCGTTCCACAAAAATAACGTGAGCACAAAAGAGATGACATAAGAAATAACCATTCCCAAGATTGCATATACAAAATTCATCTTATTGTTTTGATCAATAAACATTGTGATGCTCGCTAAGCTAGGACTTACTAACGTACTACTTGCCACTCCAAGAAATCCAAGACTCAATCCGCCAATCAAACTGGAGATAACAATACTTATGAGTACACGTTTTCGTTGTAGTGTAACTCCGTAAAGGGCTGGCTCAGTAATACCGAACATAGCGGAAATAGCAGCTGACACAGCGACCCCTCTGAGTCTCGTATCTTTGGTGCGAATCGCCACGGCAAAGCTCGCCGCGCTTTCAGCCATATTATGCGCGAATAATGCAGGCAGCAGGAGAAGTTCCTTTCCTGAGGCAGCTAATGCGGAAATACCGTATGGCGTTAGTGCTTTATGCATACCGGTTGCGATCATAAACGGGAGGATTGCAGCTAAAATACCCACGGCAAGCCAGCCGAAATTAGCAAATAAAAAGAGTATTGCGGCTGTCAAATACGATCCCAAATGGAATCCGATTGGCCCTAAAACAGCTAGTGTCACAGGTACCGTTAAAAGCAAGGACATCATTGGCACAAAAAAGACACGAATCGGTTTAGGTGACACTTTAAAGAAAAATCTTTCCATAAATGCATAGAATATAACACCTAAGATCGATGGAAAAACTTGCGAAGCATAATTCACGTTAGTTAGCGGGATAGAGAGAAAACTAGCTCCACTCCCTAAATTTGCAATCATGTCAGGGAACAATAGAACACTCATTGCTGCTGCTGCAACCACGTGATTCACTTTTAGTTTTGCAGCCGTAGTAAGCGCCACCAAAATAGGCAAGAAATAAAAGACAGCACCGCTAATGGAAGTTAGGACGATATACGTTGAACCTTTTGAATCGATCAACCCAATGACGGATAACAATAACAGCATCGATTTTAGAATCCCTGCTCCGGCCATGGCTGGAATCAAAGGTTGGAATACACTAACAAAAAAATCAAGAATCATTGATCCGATTTTTTTCTTCTCTTGTTTGAAATCGTTAGAGTTGGTTTCAGCCTCGTTTTCTTTCTGGCCTCCAAAACCTCCAACTTTCATCAGTTCATCATAAACTTCAACGACAGTATTACCTACGACAACTTGAAATTGACCTTTGTTAACGACATCAAGTACGCCTGGCACTTTCTTGATCGCTTCAACATCCGCTTGACGATCATCCTTCAGAGTAAATCGTAATCGTGTTGCACAATGCCCTAAATGAGCTACATTCTGTTTCCCACCTACATAATTCAGAATATCTTTTGCCGTTTTTTCATAATTCATTCTCGTTCCCCCTCGGTGGATATGTGCGTTTATTGTTCGGCCATACAATAAACAAAAACAAAAAAGACAGGTATCCTCTAAAAATTAGATAGCACTTCAAAGTGTTATCTAATCTTTATGGATCCTGCCTGCTTTACCAGTGACATGTCCGGTTATTCTTTTGTTTATTGTATTATAACCGGGCGATAATCAAAATACAAGCGGTTTCATTGAGCATACGTTAAGCGTATATTTCTAGTCGATCTTTGACCCAATATACGGTTCTTAATACTCCTTATCTTTATCATCGTAGAAAGGGTACGTTTGTTCTTCATGAGTGCTTTATTACATATCTGTTCAGCCCGGAATATCTATCAATATATAACAATACCGCCTACTGCTGATAACAAGATTACTGCGAATGGATGGATCTTGTATTTAGTTACCGCGATGAGACTGCTGACACAAATGACAAGCATCCCGAAGGTTGACCAGCTAAACAATGGTTCCTTATGCCCTCCAATTCCAAAGTGGATCGCAGCATAAATGATAAGTCCTGTAATGATTGGACGCAGTCCATAAAACGAAGATCGGACCCAATGATTGCTTTGTACGCGGAGAAAAAAAGCTGCAAAAAGGATGACTATAACGAGAGAGGGCAAAATTATCCCAATAGTAGATATGATCCCACCTAAGATGCCCATTTGAGAGTAACCGATTAGAGTTGCAGTATTCGTAGCAATGGAACCTGGGGCCATCCCAGCTAATGCAACAATATCTTGAAACTGTTCTGGCTTAATCCATCCTTTTTCAGTCACTTCGCGTTGAATGAGAGTTATTACTGCATACCCACCACCAAATGAAAGAGATCCAATTTTCAAAAATAAGATAAACAATTCCCACAACATGCGATCAACACCTTCAGATGTAATATTCAGGATAATTTAGTTCTGACGGATGACTTTCTGCTTCCTTCTCTGTTGGGGCCGAAAGACCAAGAGCACGTTTAATTGAAATAATAGTCACGCCCACAATTGGACCTCCAAGAATCAGATATAAAGAGTGAAGCGATGTGAAAAGCAGTAGAAGGGTGCTTAGACCTGCAATAAACAATGTGGATGAATCCATTATGGATGTCTTACCCACTTTGAATGCGGCCACAATGATTAATGCAACAATTGCAGCATGAACTCCTTTTAGAGCTGCATTCACCTTGGAAACATCTTGAAACATCATGCCCAAGATACTGAGACTTAGCACAATTAAAAAGGTCGGTAGTGTTATAGCAATGACGGAGATAATCGCACCCATTATTCCTGCGAGCCTGTATCCGACGAAAGCAGCTGAGTTTACAACTACACCCCCAGGTGCGGATGCAGAAACGGATATCATATCCCCCACCTCATTAGGTTTTAGCCATGCTTTCTTATCCACAATTTCCCGCTCAATTGCTGTAATCATTGCATATCCTCCCCCGAAAGTTGAGGGGCCCAACTTAAAAAAAACAACAAACAGTTGTGTAAGCATTTTAATGTATTCCTTTTGTTTTACACTCATATGGTACCTCCGTTTCATAAAACTCTTACATATTTGATATCTAATATTATAACACGTTAATTTCATTTTGGAATAAAGTAAATACTAAGAATGCGTAAATTGTGATTTTTCTAACAATTCATATTATATTATTCAAAAAAGTCCGAATAAAATAACTTAGTTAAATTCATTATAGGATAAACTTTATTATTCCTATAACATTAGCTGGAAAACCAGTCTTCCATCAGCTATACTAAATATATCCCGACTCATTCACTTGGAAATGGAGCAGAATATAATGTTGAATCATTCCCATTTTTCAATTAAGAAGCAAATTTATGATCGAATCGCTTTTCTTGGAACAGTCTCCAAAGCAGATTTGCTAGAATATTTCTCAATCACGAGTAGTAGCATGACTCGTATGCTCGAAGACATGCTAGCTCAAAAACTTATACTTGTCTCCGGACTTGGTACATCAACTGGAGGGCGTAAACCCATACTCTTTCAAACAAACCCACATTATCGCTATCTTATGGGTTTGGAAATCTCACGCATCAGTTCCTCACTGGGCCTATTTGATCTACATCTCAACCGATTATCTGCTGTTCGTTGGGAGATGGACCATAGCCTCACGCCAGAGCGTTTAGTGGAACTGGTGGTGAACGAATCAAATAAAATGCTACATCATCACCATATAGCTCATGAACAAATTCTGGGGATGGGGATCGGTGCAGTAGGCCCTTTGGATCCTAAAAAGGGTATTATATTAGAGCCAGAATATTTCCCTTCCGATTCTTGGAGTAATGTTCCTATATGCAAGTTGCTGGAAAAGGAACTTAATATCCCTACACAACTCGATAACGGTGCAAACACTGCCTTGCTTGCAGAGCATTGGGCGCTCCGAGATGAAGCTTGTGAGCATATGCTGTATGTCCATGCCGGAGTGAACATACGATCGTCGATTATGTCTGGAGGTCAGATTTTGCGTGGTGCTGCTGACACTGAAGGAGCGATCGGCCAAATGATCATTCAAACAGGAGGACCTAGACTCAGTGACAAGGGGAATTACGGATCTCTAGAGGCATATGTATCTGTTCCTTCACTTGAAGAGCGTGTACAGTCTCAACTTAAAATAGGACGCGAAAGCTCGCTTTCGATCATCCCACCTGAATGTGTTAATTTTCCTTCTCTTGTTAATGCGTTGAAACAGGAAGATGCTCTGGTAAGAGAGCTGTTCATTGAAACAGCTTCCTATCTGGGAGTTGGGCTTGCCAATTTGATCAATACTGTTCATCCCGAATATGTCATTATGGGTGGAGCACTTATTAATGCTGACCCGATAGTATATCATACGGCAATACAGGTTGCCCGCAAAAATATATACCATTATCCTAAATACAATCCGATTTTTACTCCGGGTATTCTTAAAGAGGAAGCCGTGGTGACTGGAGCCGCACTCCAGATTATGCAAAGTTGGGAGAAGTAAACAAACGTTAAATAAATGCAAAACTCTGTTCCCACCGCTCAGGGGTTAATACAGAGTTTTTTTGATTTTTATACATGCTAATGAGCCGACTTTCCTAATAAACATGAGCTTTTATTTACTTTCTAATTGAGAAATGAGTATACCGCGCAGGTCCAGTGGCTTAACGCCAATCAATCCTATATGTGAATTTGCAGATGTCACCCGCTGGGGGCATTATCGAACGGAACAGAATAGTGCTATACCCCCACATTAATATCTCACAGCACCCTGAGTGATCAATACCTCTAACGAGCAATAATACCTCTTATCGGATGTTGTTTCACAGCTCCTTACATTAAAAAGAAGCCATATTGGACATATGGACTCATTGTTGTGTATGTCTGGTGAAGTATTTACATTCTCAACAGGCAGAATTCCTCTAAAAAAAATCGTACAATTTTAACCATCATCGCCATTTTATCAATAGGTTCAGCTAATTCCGTCCTCTCCAGCGACGGGTGCGAAAAATCCATTCTGCAAAGCTTCGTTTATCTAAAGTGAAGGTATCTGTCTTCTCCTCATTTGGCTCAAGTGAAACCTCGGCAAAACCTTTAAGTTCTTTTTCAGAACGCTGACGGTTGTCTGACAATCATGATAAAGGGTAGCTCAATGGTAATATCCCCTTATAGTAGATAAGATAAAAATCTTTTAAGATGGACTTAATCTTTCCAACTAAAAGGAGTATTACTACCATGTGTATGTTTTGGCTTTCTGCTAATACAAAACTTCACATATTCTCTTTAGCCCTTCCTCTAAAGTCGCTCTCGGGCATGCCAGATTAAGCCGAATATAACCATCAGCATTGGCTACGAACATACTTCCGCCTTCCAGTAGCACTCCTGCATTGTTCGCAAAATATAAAGACATGTTTTCTTCATTAGGAAGATATGCACGGATATCCACCCATGCAAGATAAGTAGCCTCTGGGACACGGAATACAGCCTGAGGTAGATGATTTTCTAAATATTGCTGCGTAAAAAGAAAATTATCATCTAAGTAAGTTTTTAATTGTCTCAGCCACTCATCACCATGTTGATAAGCTGCCTGTGTTGCAGCTATGCTTAGTGGATTTTCCATACTGTAGTGTCGTGCCTTCCACAACGCTCTGACTTCATCATTGGGAATGATGATATTGGATAGCATCATCCCTGCCATATTAAAAGTCTTGCTTGGAGCCATACAGGAGATGATCTTGTCTGTATTTGGAAAGATCTTTGCCAAAGGTGTATGAACCATATCATTTCTAAGCAAATCACAATGAATTTCATCTGAAATAATCATAACGTCATTTTCGAGACATATTTCGCCAAACTTACTCAGTTCTTCTGGTGTCCAAACACGTCCTGTGGGATTATGAGGATTGCAAAAAATACATAAGCTTACCTTTTCATCACGCACTTTTAATTCGATATCATCATAATCCATCGTATAGTATCCCTGTTGATTCACTAAATCAGAGGTCACCAGTTCCAGATGATTGAAGTCTACAGCATGCTTGAAATATGCGTATGATGGGGTAACAATTAAAACCTTTTCGTCTGGTTTACAAATGTACTCAATCAACTCATATAACGCGGGAATAATACCAGGTGAAGTGACCAAATGTTCTTTTTGAAAGCTCCAATCATAGTGATCTTGTGTCCATTGAACAACCGAAAGATAGTAGTCAGGATCAAATACTTTGGTATAGCCCAAAGTTCGTTTATCTAAACGATCTTTAACAGATTGAATGATTTCAGGTGGAGTCGCAAATTCCATATCAGCAACCCACATGCGAATAAATTCATCATCTTTAAAAGGGAACGTCATATCATTAGATGCCTTAAAAATGTATTCTTTAAAACCGTCTGTACTCATCGCATTAGTATTTTTTCGATCAATGATTTCATCAAAATCGTATTTCATCTGTTTTATCCACTCCTACTGCAAGACTTTTATCCTAGCATTTAAAAAAGTAGACATTATGCTATGTGTTTCTCGCATAATGTCCACGCTTCTTGTAAGAAAATCAAGTATCCAAGGTTTAACTATTAAGTGTGTACGTCGAAGTCACTTTAACGTTTCTTTCAATGGTGTTTTTCACAGGTGATCTTTCAATGGCTTTTGCTATCAACATTTGAACCTGTGCTTCATCTGCGTCACTGTCTACATTGAAACGAACATTTATTTCATCAAAGCCAGGATTTCCTTCTTTTAATCCGAAGAAAACATATGGATCTATTTCTCCCGTAACATCAACTTCCAGAGATTGTACTTTAATCCCCACACCACTAGCTGTTGCAATGAATCCAACACCTACACAACCGCCAAGCGCACTTAACAGAAGCTCAACTGGATTTGGCCCTTTTCCCGTTCCGGATAGCCATTCTGGTTCATCCATAGGTACCGGCTTATAGTCCCCAACCTCGGCTTCAGAGTAAAAGCCATCTTTCCATTTTACTGTAGAAGCAAAACTTGTAATCGCCTCTTCTGGATGTTTCTTATAATTTTCCACCAAGCTTCCAAGCATACTCACATTTACACCATTCAATTTACTCATGTTTAAGGTCCTCTATTATATATTTTACTTATTCGAATTTAATTAAATTTTTGCTTGTTCTTTATGACTTCTTAGGCGGGATCGCACACCCTTCATCCGTACATAATCCTTCACTAGTGGTTTCATCAGAAAGCATTTCAAACTTAGCTGCCGGATGCTCTTCTTCCCACACTTTCTCCAACACTTGAGAAAACGATTCTGTCGGCTGTGCCCCTGAAACTGCGTATTTTTGATTGAATATAAAGAACGGCACCCCGGTAATCCCAACTCGACGAGCCTCATCCTGATCTTTTCGTACTTGATCTGCATAGAGATCCTTCGTATTCAAGATTCCAAGGGCTTCTTCTCTCTCTAATCCAACGGCTTCTGCAATATCGGCCAAGGTATTATAATCTCCTACATCTCTTGATTCAGTGAAATGTGCGACAAGTAATTTTTCATTTAGCATTGTTTCTTTGCCTTTCGTTTTTGCCCATTTTAATAAACGATGGGAATCCAGTGTATTGGTAGGTTTTAGAGTGTCTAATTGAAAAGATAATCCTACGCTATGGGCTTGTTGAGTCAAGTGACTCATGAATTCTTTCGCTTGTTTTCTTCCACCGAACTTAGGGGCTAATTTATCTGCAAAACTTGTTCCATCATATGAGGAAGCGGACGGATCAAGTTCAAAGCTCTTGTATTCAATATTAATTTTATCTTTATAAGGCAATCCTTCTAGAGCTTTCTCCAGATTTTGTTTACCTATATAGCAAAATGGACATGCGATGTCTGACCAGATTTCAATATTCATGTGTATCCTCCCGTTTCAGTTAAAGTTATTCGTCAAATGCTACTAGAGCATTTACGCCATGTGCAAGAGCAGAACCTGCTTTTAATGCTGTAGCTACCATAATCGATTCGGCCAACTCTTCTTTAGTCGCGCCAGCTTTTTTAGCGGCTTTAGTATGAATATCAATGCAATATGGACACCCCGTCGTATGGGCTACCGCAACTGCAATCAATTCTTTCTCCTTGGTACTGAGTGTGCCGGCTTTTAACGCTTGCTGATCAAAAGAACCAAAGGCTTTAAAGGAATCACTTAGTTGGGTGAACTCTCTCAGCCGGTTAATATATGATGCACGATACAACTCATCGTCATCATTTCCATCATACGCGTTCAAAGCATTAACACCATGAGCCATAGCCGAACCGGCTTTAAGTGCTGTTGCAACCATGATTGATTCAGCCATTTCCTCTTTTGAAACACCATTTTTCTTAGCTTGTTTCACATGAGCTTCAATACAGTAAGGACATCCTGTGGTATGAGCTATAGCAATTGCAATGATTTCTTTGAATTTTGCAGTTAACTTTCCTTCAGCTAATGCTAATTTTTCAAAAAAGATAAATGCCTTGAAGATTTCTGGAGAAACTGAGTTGAATTCTCCGATCCGCTTGAAATTTGATTTTTTGAATAAACTGTCTTGATGACTCATAGAAAATCCCTCTATTCATTAATGAAATATTCAATTGATTAATTGAATTTTAAGACATGTTGATACGTAAGTCAAGTACAAGCATGAGTAATCTGTAGTTCCCTTTTAATATAAAGTGCTCAGTGCCTCACGCGTAAACGGAAGTAAATCTTCTGTTCTTCCTTCGCGGATTTTATTTACCCAGTCAGGCTCGGCTAACAATGCGCGACCAACTGCGATCAACTCAAATTCTTCGCGCTCTAATCTCTCAACTAAAGCACCAATTTGGGTTGCTTTACCATTTGCATTTTCTCCGTTATCAAAGAAATCCAAGAAGTCAGCGTCGAGTCCAACCGATCCAACTGTAATGGTTGGTTTGCCCGTCAATTTTTTGATCCATCCTGAGAGATTCAAGTCAGATTCTTTAAAGGCTGGTTCCCAGAAGCGGCGAATAGAGGATGAAAGATGTCTACGCCTGCATCGACTAGCGGTGCTAAGAATTGTGCTAATTCTTCTGGAGTGTCGTCTAGTTTTGCTGTATAGTCATCATATTTCCACTGGGAGATCCGTAGCGTAATGGGGAAGTCTGGCCCAACACTCCTTCGACAAGCTGCGATAACCTCACTAGCAAATCGGGTACGATTGAGTATATCGCCACCATATTCATCGCTACGTGAGTTGGTTTTTTTCCAGAAAAATTGATCGATAAAAAATCCATGTGATGCCATAATCTCGATGCCATCAAAACCAACTTTTTTTAGCATTGACTGCCGCCTGTTTGAAGGCTTCAACCAATTCGGAAATCTCTTGTTTAGTGTAATCATTATAAGTCCAACACCATTTTCAGCTCTACGACGATAATACGCGGCGATATCCTCCCCCGGTACACCATTCGGAGAAAATTTTCAAGTCACTGGTGCCATAATAATACGGTTAGATAGTTTGAGATTTCCCATTTCGAGTGGTTTAATAAAGAGCTTCAACAGATTGTGAATTGTGCATAATAACCTCCAGGTTTACTTACTTAATATATTTATTAATAAATGTTTATTTGAAATCGAATCCCTGATGCACTAACATTTGTATAGGTCGTTCTTTTTCATTATCTCGTACCTTCAACAGCACTTTGCAAAAAATGTTCTATCTCTTCGCGTGACTTACGAAGCTTATTGACATATCGAGTAAGCTCTTTACCGTCGACGTAGGCTACAAAACTTGGAATACCCATAATATTTTGTTCTTCACTTACATTACCTACTTGATCTACATCAACTTCGATAAGATCCAGATCATTCGCAAATTTATCTTCAACATCAGGCATAAATGGATCAATAAATTTGCAGTCCGGGCACCAATCTGCTTTAAAGACAGCAACAGTGATTTTTGGGGAACGGATAGCTGTATCAAATTCTAACTTAGAGGTAATTTTTTTCATTTGTATAGTCTCCTTTTATAATGAATGGTTTACCATTCCATTTGATGTTGTTCAATATAGTTACTTGTCAGATCATCTCCAGCATCGATGGATACTTTACCCTCGGTACCTACCGGTACACCTGCTTTAACAAGCAGCTGACCAATGTGGCATTTTTCTTCTGCTTGTAGGAATAGTGATTCGACTACAGCAATATCTTCCTTGGAGGCATCTGAGGATAAAACAACATGCGGACGATGTGTAATGCTCAGTTGGTTTCCTTGTGCTGTGTTCCCTTCTGTATCCATAAAGAATCCAGCAACGGGTACTTTCTTGCGATCTAACATATAAGCTAGAGTCAGAGCGTAACAAGCAATGGCTGAGGACATCAGAAGTTGTTGTGGATTAGCACCTTCTCCGCTTCCTCCTTTAGGAATAGGGATAGCAACTTGGGTTAGCAAATTGTCGCTTTTAATGCGACCAAATCCTTTTGCGTCTTTGAACCAAACCGTATTCATAACCATTTTTTGATCCGGCATTTTAATATGCTCCTTTCCCCACGTCTTTAATTATTTTCTAAAGAGTCGATAAACTTTTCACTATCCATGGCTGCCATAGCTCCAGATCCTGCTGCAGTAATAGCTTGACGATAACGAGTATCCTGTACATCTCCACAAGCAAACACACCTGGAATATTTGTCATAGATGTACCGGGAACTGTGACAATGTAGCCATTCTCATCCGTCTCAATTTGACCATTTAAAAATTCTGTATTCGGATGATGACCAATAGCTACAAATACACCGTGTGCGTCTAGAATTTCTTCTTCGCCTGAGACATTGTTCTGGACTTTCAATCCGGTCACTCCACGTTCACTAGCCACTACTTCAAGTGGGGTTTTACTTAAAGCCCACGCAATTTTAGGGTTTGAACGAGCGCGATCTTGCATAATTTTGGAGGCTCGTAATTCTTCGCGACGATGCACCAAAGTCACTTTGAAAGCGAATCGTGTCAGAAAGTTTGCCTCTTCCAAGGCAGTATCGCCACCACCGACTACGATGAGTTCTTTATTTCTAAAGAAGAACCCATCACAAGTGGCACAAGTGCTCACTCCACGACCTACATTTTCTGTTTCACCTGGTATTCCTAAATATTTCGCACTGGCACCGGTTGAAATGATAAGCGTTTCAGTAATAATTTCACCTTTGCCATCCACGTCCAGTTTAAACGGTCGGTTATTCAAATCTACTGCTTTTACCCAACCGTTAACAAACGTAGCCCCGAACCGCTCAGCTTGTTTACGCATATTATCCATTAACTCAGGTCCCATGATTCCTTCAGGAAACCCAGGATAATTCTCAATTTCGGTTGTGGTTGTAAGCTGTCCTCCTGGTTCAAGCCCTTCAATAACGAGTGGGTTCATATTCGCACGAGCCAAGTAAATTGCTGCGGTTAATCCCGCTGGCCCTGTTCCGACAATTACAGATTTGTACATATGTTATCCCTCCAAATTTGAGTGTGTATGACAATTACATATATGAATATCTTTTAATATTCAATTGATTAATTGAATTATAGCATTGTAGGATCTCTTCGTCAACTTATCCTCATCAATTGACTGCAGGCGGGATATCCATAGATTGAAATGAATGTTTGGAGTTTGAGTTCTTACTTAGATACATTTCAGCCTTATAACTTGACTTCACTCAGGTTGTTCATGTTAAAATTTTAATATTCAATTGAATCTATAAAGGGTTGAGAATATCGTTCGAATTGAAGTGGGGAAGTCCCGTTGAACATAAAATAAGAATAGAGGTTGACGATTATGGAAGAATTATTGAATTCAGCGAAGCTTTTTAAAGAAGACCTATATAAACAATTGGCCAGAATAGGAAAATGTCTATCCAGTGATAAGCGTTTGGAGATTTTAAACCTGTTGTCCAATGGCTCAAGAACAGTAGAAAAAATAGCTGCTTCTACAGATATGAACGTTGCGAATGTATCCAGGCACCTTCAAGTTCTACTCGATGCTAAGCTTGTTAAATTCACGAAAAAAGGAACTTTTGTGATCTATTCTTTAGCTGACCCGGAGATCATCAATTTTCTGTCCTCTTTATGGCGAATTAGTGAGAAACAGATTCCTGACATCAGTAGAATGAAAGATGACTTTATTAACAATCTTGACGACATTCAAACACTTACCATGGACGAGGTTAGGGAGAGAATAAAAAATGATTCAATTATTCTTGTGGATTTACGTCCTAAAGAAGAATATGAAATGGATCATATCGCGGGAGCAATCTCGATGCCGATGGAAGAGTTAGAAGTATTCATAAGGGACATCCCAAAAAATACAGAGATTATTGCATATTGTAGAGGCCCACTGTGTGTCTACTCTGCATTAGCCGCACAGAAATTACAATCTGAAGGCTTTACAGCTTATCGTATGGAAGAGGGTTTGAATGAATGGCAGGAACATTTTCATTTACATTAGGCTGACTTCTGGAGCACAAGAAGTACAATATTTTTCAAATCTAAAAAAGACTTCAAGGCCCATTTACTAGGCTTTGAAGTCTTTTTTAATTTAAAGAAAATCTAATTATTCAATATACTATTGAACCGCTTATACATGAAGGGACTCTTCCCGGTAAAACTGCGGCAAGTATTCTTTATGAGCCTCGAGTAATTCATCCAACAAAGCCTTAGCGGAATCACCACTTTGGACAAGTGGATTGGACGTAAATGCTTGGAGTGCCGTTGCATAGCTTCCTGTAACCGCAGCTTCAATCGTTAATTCCTCCATGGACTTCATTAGCTGTAATAATCCTCGTTGTGCGGGAGGAAAAGAACCGAAATGAATAGGCTCAGCACCATGGGAAGTAATCACACTGGTGATTTCAATGGCACTTTCCACTGGCAGGTCATTAATCGCTCCATTATTGCGTGTACTTACAACCATCTGGGTGCCTTTGTTGTTATAAATGGAGTTAATAATCTCACAGGCAGCATCACTATAATAAGCTCCACCTCGTTTTCCAAGTTCTTCTGGCTTATGATCCAATCCTGGGTCTTTGTAAAGTTCGAACAGACTTTCTTCTAAGCGTTTCACTACTTGTCCGCGAGTTCCTTCTCCCTTCGCTTCTGCAAGTTCTTCTTGGATCATCGCATCAGTCATGTAATAGTAACGATGATAAGGACATGGGAGCATTTCTAATTGTACAATTTGTTCATGAAGGAATCTCATGTTTTTAATGTTTTCAACGATTTTCTCTGATTTTGCTTCAGGACCATACAGTTTATCGATCGCTTGACGGGTAAGATCTTGGCCATTGTTTCCATAAATCTTGTGCCAGTGTAAATGATTAATCCCCGCAAATTTGAAAAATAATTCATCTTCATTCTTTTCAAGTACTGCGGATTCATTTTTCACAGCCACAATGGGTACATTACACAATCCAATAACCTTCTCCCACATTCCGTAACGAAGAACTGCTTCCGTAACCATGCCTGCTGGATTCGTGAAGTTAATCAGCCATGCATTTGGACAAAGCACTTTCATATCCTCAACGATATCTAGAATAACTGGAATGGTTCGAAATGCTTTTAGCATTCCCCCTGCCCCATTCGTTTCTTGACCAATTAGTCCGTATTTAATGGGTATCGTCTCATCTTTGATCCGTGCATCCATATGTCCTACTCGCAGTTGAGTGGTCACAAAATCTGCATCTCTCAAAGCTTCCTGTCGATCAAGTGTCAAATGGACTTCACAATCAATACCCGCAGCTTTTACCATCCGTTGAGCCATGGCACCAACAATCTCAAGTTTTTCTCTGCCTGCTTCAATGTCGACCAACCATAGCTCAGTTATCGGAAGTTCATGATATCGTTTGATAAATCCTTCCACCAATTCCGGTGTATAACTTGAACCTCCACCGATAGTTACAATCTTCAACCTTTTTTTCATATAGAGTTCCTCCTCATGACTAAATTATTACTGTATTTGTACTGTAATTTATGTAATGCATTACATGTCAAGCATAAAAAATAGGCTTCAAATGTCGTCCTTTTCTACTTTGTGGTAGCTTAGAAAACGTGATATGCATTCTCAGAAGAGATGGTTAGAGGTGCCTAATATTCAAGATGTTGCTATTTATCTGGAGTATCTACAGCAACTGTGTCGAGAGTAATTAACAACCGTGGCTATGTAAGTGACTTAAATAAACGAAAAGTTTTAGGAATTATTGAGGAGCTTGATTATGTCCCCAATGTTAATGCTATTTCTCTAAAAAAAAGTTGAAACTCATTAGATTGGAATAATAACCGCCTCTTTTACTCCCATTATTATTAATTTTGTTCGTGCATTCACTTTAATTGCCGAGAAGAACGGTTTCAACATCACTCTATTTATCACGAATGGAGATGCCAAAAAGGAAGCAATTAGATGCTATTGTATGTATGATACGATCCAATGAATGGGATGTTATTGAATCCTATACCAGGTATGGTCCCATTGTGACTTGGCAGCGTCTTCAGAATGATCTCCATCTGTCTTTATGGATCAATTCCATGCCTACTGGACAGGTCTTGAGCATCTTCATTCCAAAGGTTATCAAAAAATACTTAGTGTATATTCCATGTCCAAAGGATTAAATACAGAGGTACGCATTCGTGCCCATTCGGAATTTATAAAAAAGCACAAACTCAGGACGTATCCCTTTCTCATTTCGAAGATAAAACTGTTGTTAGAGATGGTGAGGAGATAGCTGAGTGGTGGGTATTACAGGAAAATACACCTGATGCTATTTTTTGTGCTAATGATGAAGTGGCAGCTGGTCTTATGACAGCTTTGCGCAGTTGGGTTTTTCCATTTTGGGAGAAAACGTCACTCGACATAACGTGTATCTGTATTAAAGCTTAGGATCTATTTTAACTTATAAGAAAAACCACTTGTTCAACTTGAACAAGTGGTTTTACTCAAACATTGCAATTTTTCTGCTAATCGTGCGATCTCTACTGGAGATTACACGTTTATTCAAAAATATTCAGTACAGCACGGAAATGAGGGATGGTGACTTCATTTTATCATAAGCTTCGCTAGCACGATCTAATGGATATGACTCAATCATAGGACGAGTATCCGTCAATACACTGAAATTAATCGTCGCTTGAATTTCTTCCGCTCCCCCTGTTAACGTGCCTTTGACTGTGCCAGGTCCCTTCATAAAGTCCATTGCTGATAATTCTAATGAATAAGAGGAAGTTGTCACAATGATAAGCTCGCCGTCTTGACCCAACCCGTTGATCAAAGAGGAAACAGCCTTTGCGTTAGGTGCAGTTGCTAGGTAAACTTTGTTACCGTCTAATCCTTGCAATGCCTCAGATGGATCTTCTTCGGCCGAATCAATGTAGTGATGAGCTCCTAGTTCCCGTGCAAGAGCTTCTTTATTATTTCCTCGTGAAATAGCCAAGGTGAGGAATCCTGCTTTGCTTTCAAACTGAACGGCCAGATGTCCTAGCCCACCAATTCCCTGAATTGCTACCAGATCACCAGGACGAGCTTTACAATTTTTGATGGCACTAAAGGTTGTTTTACCAGCACACATTAGTGAAGCAGCTTCCATCACCGAAATTTCATTTGGGATACTAGACAAACTGTCTACATATGCAATCATGTACTCCGCATATCCACCGTCCATCGTTAATCCGGTAAACTGGCTATGTCCCGCATGCCATCCAATGCCAACATGTTCACCAATATTCTATTTTGATGCGCTTGCTCCAAGCTTATCAACAATTCCTATCACTTCATGTCCAAGGATACGAGGATAGGCTGACGCCGCACCACCCATCGCCATCAAGTCTCCATTGCATACGCCGCAAGCATCAATCGGAGTACACTTGCCCTTCTGCAGGTTGCGGAACTGGTACTTCAACTAACTAAATTTTTTCTTCTGCAGCTGGAATATGCATGGCTTTCATCTTCTCCATAAATATACCCCAAAAGTTTAGAATGATGGGACTTTTAATAGTATAGTACAAAAAGAATAATTAATTGAATAATATACATCCTTTGTTTTTTTCTTATTTTATATAGCGTTATAAACCTCATCTAATCTTGCTTTTAATTGCTCAAATTGGACAAACCGACCGTCACGAAGATACTCCCTTTGGTCATAGAACAAGATAATCGTGGGGACAGTAAAAGTTAACAATTTGCCAGCCACTGCTTCTACTTGACTAGCATCGATATGAGCAAGCTTTATTTCTGGATAATGGTTAAGCAATTCTTTCAGTTTGGGATAAATTGCATGACATACGCTACAATTATCTTGAGACACATATAGCATACTTAGTCGATTATTCTGAATAAACGTATCTATTTCATTCACTGAAGTTATTTCTTGGACATGTGTCATAAAATCACGCCTTACTGTATGTTATTCGGAACATATATGGGTACTGCTCCAATCATATTCATTACAAAATTGTTCTGAATTTCTCTGCTGACTTTGACTCCATTCAATGAATTGAGTTATCGTGCCTACCAATAAATACAAATCATAAAATTCCTGTTTTCGTAAAATACGTATAGCTTTTATTCCTTTAAAGTAGTTATTGGTCAGAATAATTACGCTATCTTCGGGCGTCAAATTTTCTTTTCTCCAAACATAAGGCAATCGTCCTATAGAGATATTAATGGAATTTGGAATGTGCTCTTTTTCAAAATCAGAACTATCTCTTATGTCGAGGCATTTAGTATGATCAGGCACCAAGATTAGGTTTGATTTTAAAGATAAAACCGTTACGTTACGTATGAAGCGGATATATTTATATATCCAGTACATCAGTATAAGAACGATTATAAGGACATATATCATATGGTTGCCTTGGCTGAAACCGGACTTCCGTAAGCATTCCACTCGTGAACGCCTTCTTCTATTCGGTATGCTCTAAAACCCTGTTCTTGGATATAATTCACAGCTTGAGATGCAATAGAACAAAAAGGCCCTCGGCAATAGGCAGCAAGTTCTACATCTTTATTTAATGTTTGTAGAAATACTTCTAACTGTTCTAAGGGTACAGAAATAGCACCTGGAATGTGAGATGTTTCATACTCCTCAACGGGACGAAGATCTATGAGAACGAGGTTATCTTGCTTCATTCGAAGCATTAGGTCGTTTTTACTAATATTACGAACTCCTTCATATTGCTCTTCCAGTTCATCTTTAATCAGCTTGATGTCAGCGAGTCTGTCCTCGCATATATTCCACAATGAGGACAAGAATTGTGTTACAGATGAGTCACTGATGTTATATATAACAAACGTACCCTTTTTGTGAAATTTAACGAGCTTAGCTTCCAGCAAAATCTGTAAGTGACGGGATACATTCGCCACGCTCATACCTGTTTGAGTAGCTAAACTATCAACAGATTTCGGTCCGTTTGACAAGATATCCATAATCTCAAGTCTTTTGTCACTCGATAAACATTTCCCAATTCGAGCAAATTGTTGATATAAACGTTCTTTAATATCTGATTTAGCACATGTAACTTCCATTTTAAATACTCCTTTCTACGGTTTTGACTTTATCATTCTGTCAATTCTTATGTTGAAAAGAACGACGGTTCAGATGAATCCTGATCCGTCGTTCTCTTCACATAGGTTAAAGAACAAGATTAACAATTTACTTATTTTGAATTAAGCAATCCTTGAATTTTTTCTTTAAGAGCTTGTTTTTGATTCACACCAATCATGGTCTCAGCTAATTTGCCATCTTTAAATAAGAGAAGCGTTGGAATACTTCTAACTCCGAATTGCTGTGCCAATTCGAGTTCCTCATCTACATTGACTTTGGCAATGGTTGCTTGCCCAGCCAAATCATCAGCTAGATCATTTACGATTGGAAGTTGCACTTGACAAGGTGGACACCATGGTGCCCAGAAATCGACTAAAGTCACTCCCGTGTTAACGTTCGATTCAAAATTTTGTTTTGTTAATGATACTGCTCCCATAATATAATCCCCTCACTTAATTTATCAATTATTCAATCGATTAATTGAATTATACGTTTGAAGTTGAATTGTGTCAACTCTCTCGAAGTGGTATAAATGGAATCTCTCAACTCTGGACAAGGACAATCGTTAACCTAAATGCAAAAAAAGCCGCTACATTAGCGACTTTAGATTAGAAATTTTCTTCAATTATTGGTTACATTGATCGAACCAACGCGTATTAGGGCTTTCAGTTTAGTTTTTTGACCATTCGATACAAAGATAAAGTAGGTTTTACTACTTCGGATGTAATTTCTTAGCCCAGTTTGACGTATAGTTTGGCAGCGAGATGATTCTCTTTTTTGACTGTAAGGGAACTTAGGTTATACCCCTGTCTAATCGCCTGCTCTTCTGCATGTTGAATGAGTTGGGAGCCTATACCCATGCCTCTGCTTTCGGGCATAGCTGCAAGAGTTGCAATATGGTACTCCCCTTCGAATCCTTCCTTCAGTCCTAGTTTTCGGTATGAAAACAGTTGTTTCGCTGTAGATGAGCCCAATTGATCCAGAGTGGTATATGGTAAACACGTAATCATTCCGAGCGATTTGTCACCGATTTTTGCCTCATAGGTAAATTCATGACTAAATCGATTGTTCTTAGACTTCCATAGCATTCTGAATGTCGCATCAGTAATGCTTTGATTACTTGACCCCACAATTGAATGTGCCATATCTCCAACTGCCATTAAATTGAGTTTTGCTCCAACAAGAGAATTTGGATCTGCCTGCGAGATTAAGATGTCTGTCTTCATGTTGATCAATACTCCTGTCCATTAAATTTGTAAATATCTTTAGATTACAATTTTTAAACGATCATCTTCCAATGATTGAGATACATCATTATAGCTTGAGCGTGAATTATATATGTATCAAATGACATTAATATCTATCAATAAATGGTATAACAATTCATAAATATGTATTTAGTTAAGTTACATTTACAATATATAGAATTAAATTATCATTATTGGTGACTTAGGAGTGGACTTTTTCTATTTTTCAATAATCTAAGAATATTTAAATAAAAATGGACCCTGTCGCTTCCAATAAAAAAAGCAAAAGGGTCCATTTATATTTGGCTATTTCAAAGTATTCTCTACCATACTATTCAACACATGTTTGAATGTCTCAAGATCGTCCTTGGATATTCCAGCAATTGTATCATTTTTAAACTTTTCGGCAATTGGCATTAAATCAAGGCAGATTTTCACGCCCTTATCAGAAAGTTCCAACTGCTTTACACGTTTATCAGCAGTTGCAGTGGAGCGGTATAACATTCCATCCAACTCCAGTTTTTGGAGCAAACGAACTACGCTCGGTTCTTTAATTGACATTTTTTCCGCTAGTTCGCGCTGGGTAATGGACTCATGAATATAGATATAATACATAGCGATCCACTGACTCCTGGTGATATGGTAGGCTCGAAACTCTTTTTCCAATGCTTCCGCGAAGAATTTCCCACTACGGTTTGTAACAAATGCAAGGCAATCCTCTAAATTAAACAATAGACACACCAACCAATCCCAACAGTTTTATCGCCGTGTATTTTTCCACTATTCATTATATGATAGCAAACATTTCACCATATAGGAAATGAATACTTACATTCGTTTCCTCATGCTTGATGGAGCGCACCGATACTAAGGCCGAATGCAGCTTCATGAATTACTTCTCCCGTTGTTGGGTGAGCAAAGACCGTATGTTTAATTTGTTGTTCTGTCAGCTCGTTTGTTATGGCGAGCGTTAAGCTACTGATTAAAGAAGATGCATCGGGACCAATAATTGCCCCTCCAACAATTTTTTGTGAGTGATTATTCTTAATCAATTTAATAAAACCTTCCGGTTCATTCATTGTTAAGGCCTTACCATTGCTGGTAAAGGAGACCTTACTCACACTGTAATCCATTCCTTGCTGTTTACATTCATCCTCCAATAATCCTACACTGGCTATTTCAGGTGATGTGAAAATAACGTTCGGGATTGCACCATAGCGCATTCCTTCCGATTCGCCTACAATTGAATCGATGGCAGTAATACCTTGATGCGAGGCAACATGGGCAAGTTGCATAATATTCGTAACATCACCTATCGCATAAATATGCTCAACGTTAGTACACATATGTTCGTTCACGGCAATGCCTCGCCCATTATTGTTAAGCTGGATTCCGGCTCGTTCAACCTCCAAACCATCCAAATTAGGTTCTCTTCCAACAGCTACCAATACTTTTTCACTAACCAACAAGTGATCCCCTAGGGCATCCTCATAACTTACGATCGCTTGTCCATCATCAGAACGCTGGATTTTGGATACCTTCGATTTCGTGTGAATATGAATCCCCGCTTGCTCTGCTGAATGCTTGATCTCTTCGGATATATCACTGTCAATCATGGTCAATAGTCGGTCCATAAATTCAACTACATGCACTTCAACGCCCAAGTAACGATAGATGAAGGCAAACTCCATACCGATAACACCCCCACCGATAATCGTAATGCTTTTCGGTAGTTCGGTGCATGCAAGCGCATCAGTACTGGTCATTACAAAGGGAAGATCGATGCCAGGGATATTAACCTTGAAAATTTTGGAGCCTGTCGCAACGATGATATTGTTGGCTGAAATTTGGTAGTTAGTCTGCCCGTTTATCCTCACTTCATGTTTAGTCAAAAAAGAAGCTTGCCCTCGGATGATTTCTATTTCATTCTTTTCCATCAAATAATCAATTCCGGATATTAATTTTGCCTTAATCTCATCTTTACGACGAATAATCTGATGCATATCAACTTGAAGTTCCGTACCTGTGTTAATACCAAATAAAGATGATTGCTTGACATGATGACATATTTCAGCAGATTTAACCAATGATTTCGTCGGGATGCAACCTACATTTAAACAAGTGCCGCCCAATTCTTCTTTTTCAATTAATGTAACTTGTATTCCCTTTTTGGCTGCATAAATTGCGGATACATACCCACCTGGTCCTGCTCCAATAATCAATAGCTCCACTTTCTTAGTCATGACTGGATGTTTGAGTTCATTATCCTGCGTCTTAGATAATACCTCGTCTTCCAAAGCGGTTTCTAACGTGAACAACACTTGATTGGAGGAAATTTCTCCACCTTCTTCAAACAAAATATGGCTGATGGTACCCTCCGCAGTCGCTGTAACTTCTCGATTGCCTTTGCCTGTTTCAATTTCAACGAGTAAGTCTCCGAATGAAACCTTGTCCCCTAGTTGGAAATTGATGGTCCCGGCTTTTCCTTTTTTTCCTCCAGGAATCATTGACATTTTTATCTCCATGAAAATCAAGCTCCTTCACTACCAGAGAGGGATGGATAATCCCTTCTTAGCGCATATGTTAGTGTCTAACTACCCCGGATTGCACCAATTTAACTCCGTTGGCCAAGCAGTCTCCAACCGGACAAGTCTTCTCAATGAATGTTGCAAAAGCTTCTGCTTTTTCTTGACTTTCTGTTGTTTTAAAGTGCATTATAAAACGAATTTCCTGAAATCCGCTTCTTACATCTGCGAGCCCCATGAATCCATCCGGATCCAAGTCTCCTTCAAGCTCAACATACAATTCTTCATATGAAAAGTTGTACGCATCCGCAAAGGCAGCAGCAACGATGGACTGACATGCCCCAAGTGCACATAATAGCGCTTCGACCGGATTCATCCCTTTATCCGTTCCTCCTAAATCTTGGGGCTCATCCATCAAAATTTTAAAACCTCTGGATTGAGCCTCGACCTGTAAACCTTCAGGGAATTTTGTAGCGGTAGCTTTGAATGTAGTTAACATAACTATTCCTCCTCTTACTTTGTGAAAAGTATTACATTCTTTTCTTGTGAAAATAATAACAATCTTTTTGTTTAAAGTCAATACTTAGCTAAGTAATCTTTTATGGGCATAATCTCTCTTATTATTTCTCCCGGGTTCCCTATATCTATCTTCTTATACCTTTTTAGCATTAAACAGAATTATTGCCTTAGGTCTGAAAAACCTGTAATCTAATCCTTATGCAAACTATGTTCTTGTCGCTCGACAATGGATAAGTACGGCATAAGGTCTCTGCTGAATTTGCTCTGACTATCGCAATGCACATTATATTTACTTATATCCATAGAGGCATCTCCTTTTCAGATATAAAATCTGATTTAATTTTGTTATTAACAGTCACTATTATATTTCAATGTATTATGATGTATAGAACTAAATTAAGATTTCTACAATTGCCGACCTATTAAAACGAGCTCTTATAGAGTACTAAGAATGAACACATTGTACTTGGCAACTCCCTCAAACTGTACCATCTTGATTAACTAGGTATTCATTGAGGAGAGGGAATGCTTGATAATTCCTGTATAGAAATCCTGCTTTCCTAATTGAAAGACCCAGAAAAAGTTTATAAAATAGGACCGCTCCCAATTATGGTATTGGGAAGCGATCACGGCCTAAGCATATCATTATGTTCAGTCTACTTGAACGGCTATAATCATCTGCGAATCTTTCTAAATTAAGTTTAACCGTTCTTTACGTTTCCTTTCTCAATGCCTCTACGATACTTGTTTGGTTTAATCGATACATCGGCCAAGCTGTAGCAACGAGTGTTGTTGCTATGGCACCTGCACATGCAAGAACAACACTAGACCATGGAGTGGCCCAACCTACGTCGAAAGCACCTTTAAAGAGATGATGTATCCCATAGCTTAGTGCTATTCCGAGTATACTACCGTATAGCGCAGAGTAAAGGCCGTATAAAACGCCTTCCAACAGGATCATTTTCCCTACATTACGCTGTGTCATGCCGATAGCTTTGAGCACCGCAAATTCTTTGGTTCGCAGAATAAGATTGGTGCTGACGGTGTTAAGTATATTCAGGAACGCAATCAGGACAATGACACCCATAAAACCATACAAAAAGATCTTTGCGGTTGTCGCGTCGTTTTTGGCTTGGGCAAGTTGCTCCACCTTATCTGTGTAGCTGTAACCTGCATCTTTTTGGGGCAGGGTTTTGAGATAGTCCGTAATTGGTTTGTTGGAAATATCGGTTTTGGCAAGAATAAAGATTCTGGAGTACGTATCGTTCCCTGTAACCTTCTCTACGACTTCAGGCGTCGTTATGAATTCAATAATAGCACTCTCATTATAGCTGCTCGACAACAAGCCTTGATCAACAATTCCTGTTACCGTCAGTGTTGTGTAACCACGGCCCTTCTCGCCCAATTCCAAGCTACGTACTTTGATGTGATCCCCAACCTTGAGTTGGGTTTGATCCATAACAATCTGTCTTCCATCCTCTGTTATCATACTTAATTTCTGATTGACGATAACGCCATTTTCCCGGTTCATCTTCTCTTTGTCGATCTTACCAGCCGTTAGTCTGGGTTTCAGAGCATCGAGTCCATTATCTCCATAGGATTCAAGGTAATTGTTGTCTGTGCGGTACCCCCCTCCCTCTTCAACAGAATACATTCCCGGACGGAGTTCATAATACTTGGGATTAATTTTTTCTTTCGGAAAGATAGCCATCACTTGATTATTGTAATACGGATAGGCATGTTCAACGGCATCAAGCTTAACAATGTCAGAAAATACGGAATCATCGATCCGTTTGGAAGGTCCTTCATAGATAACCGAGTAGGAATAATTGGTACCTGATTGAGATGGTTGCCCCAACAAACCAGCTAGTCCGCTAAAAACAATAAATAGAATCATGCTGACCACTATGGAAAAGGCAGTGATGCGGAAGCGCTTTTTGTTCCGCCTGATGTTTCGATTAGCAAACTGTCCTTCGATACCCAACAGTTTCCCCAGCAGTTTTGATTTCCGGACAGATGTTACGTTCTCCACTTTCGTGCCTCCCGAGCTAAGCACCGCCTCAAGTGGAGATACCTTCGCTGCCAGTCTCGCAGGTCCGATAGCAGACAGATAAACAGTCAATAACCCCAACGCACCGGCTATGATCAAAATTGGTAGGGAGATGACCATTTGCATATCATTCAGAAATCCCAACGCCAAAAAGCTGATGTTGTAAAACAGAAGTTTCATAAAAACAGTTCCCATCAATAATCCAACAGGAATACCAATTAGACTCAGTATTGTAGCCTCTTTGAGAACCAATTTACGTATTTGTGATGGGGTAGCCCCAATGCACCGCAGCATTCCGAATTGCGAGGTCCGCTCCAGAACAGAAATATGAAACGTATTATATATCACTGCACTCGTACAACCCATAATAATAATGATGATTGCTGCGAATGCATATAACAAACTATGGTTTACACCTTCATAGGTGCTTTTACCAAACAACTTAAGCAGTTCATTATTATAATCGACACGAATATTTTTATATTGATTATCCTTATCCAGCGCTAAGGCAGAGCCTTGATCCACTTGCTCTAGCTTCAATGAAGATATCATCGCTTCCGTCTTTGCCTGAATCTGATTCATCGATTTCATTTTGACATAAATAAAATAATTTTTATCCGCATCGGTTTTCACATTATCTTCATACGTGATGGCTGGAAAGATGAAGCTGGAAGACCACGAAGCGTTACTACCTGTCTTCATAAATCCCACAATGGTGAATTCTCTCTCTTTTTGGGGACGAAAGCCTTCATCCAGATCCCAGCCAAAATCACCCAGACCATGGATAAGTTTGATCTCCCCGGTTGATGCGACAGTTCGTTCTCCCAGACTCAGGGTAATCGAATCTCCAAGCTTTGGTTTGGTCACAAAACGATCCAGGCCCCATGTCGAAAGAATAACTTCATGCGAATTCCTGGGGAGTCTGCCCGAATCCAGCTGAACCTGGAGCATGTTCATCGCATCGGCATCATAACCTTTGAGATTCAAATACCGATAAGGTGCAGCAAACGGGTTTTCCTTCTTTTCTTTCTCACTCGTTTTGCTGATGACCGAATAACCTTCTCTGCTAATGATTCCAGCACTCTCTACGGATGTGTTATTGACGACTTTTGAGACTGCTTCTCCCGGTAATCCGTTAAAAGAAACATGGTAATCCCCGTACTCTTGAACGGTTTGCCGAACCACCTTGTCTCTGAAGCTAAGGCCAATGGTTCCTATGGCTGTGAGTAGAGTCACAGACAAAATAATGCCAACGATCGTTAGTATTGATCTTTTTTTCTGCCCTAGTAAATATTTTTGGGTAAGACTGGTATATTTATTCACGATCTTTCACCCCTGTTTGCTGCAAGAGTGTACCATCTTTTATATTTACAACACGGTCCGCTCTCTGGGCCACATTCAAATCATGTGTGATCATAATCAAGGTTTGATTGTATTTTCTGACGGAGAAGGTAAGCAGATCCACAATCTCTTTACTGTTCTTGCTATCCAGATTGCCGGTTGGTTCATCCGCCAGAATAATCGATGGTTTATTGATTAATGCGCGTCCAATTGCAGTTCGCTGCTGTTGCCCGCCTGATAATTGGGACGGAAGGTGCTGCCTTCGATCGCTGAGTCCCAGCACGCTCAATAATTCCTCAAGATAACCCTCGTCCACATGTTTATTCTCAAGCAGCATCGGCAATTTAATGTTTTCTTCCGCAGTTAACACCGGGATCAGATTATACGATTGAAAAATAAAACCGATTTTGCGTCTTCTGAACACAGCTAGTTCATTTTCACTTTGAGAATACAGATCCATACCGTCAATAATGACTTGGCCACTTGTTGGTTGATCCACTCCCCCGAGCAGATGCAGCAATGAGCTTTTGCCAGATCCGCTGGCGCCCACGATCGCAACGAATTCTCCTTGATTGACGGACAGATTAACATCTCTCAATGCTTCCACCCTAGACTCAGCACTTCCGTATATTTTACATAAATGTTCGGTCTTCAAAATTTCCACCCTGTTGTACCTCCAGTTGTATGATTAACATTGCTTGATTGTCATTATAGGTGTGGAAGCTTACGTTGAAGTGAAGAAGAAGCTTACATTTTCGTAAGCTTCTTCTTAAGTCCACTCTTTTTTGAAAAACGAAATTCTGAATGTCGTTCCTTCTTGAGGCACACTCTCCACCGTAATGATCCCGTGTTGTTCCTCAATGATCGATTTGGTCAAAGCCAGACCAATCCCTATACTGTTGGGCTTGTTATGGTTCTTGCCTTTATAGAATCGTTTGAAAATATGAGGCATATCATCGGGATGTATACCTTCGCCGTTGTCCTGAATTATGATTGTATCAAACAGTGCGTTTTCCTCCAAATGGATTCGAACCTTCCCCTCTGGCGGGGTGTGTTCGAGTGCATTTTTTATCAAATTCATGACAGCTTCCTTAAGCCATTCTTCATCTGCCTGCACAAACGCATTCTCGCTTCCAAGGATGGTTATGTTTTGCCGCTTCTGGTCTGCTACTGTCCGGAGTGAATAGACAGCGCTCTCCACCATCTCCCTTAGCTCGATCCTTTCTTTACGAAATCCAATGGCTCCCGCTTCGACTCGTGCCAGCTTGAGCAGGCTGATGATGAGCCATTCCATTCGATCAAGCTGCTGCCGACTTCGTTCCAGAAACGTCATTCTCATTTCTTCTTTCATCCCGGGATCATTCAGCAGATTTTCATTGAACACTATCAGAGAAGACAGGGGTGTTTTGAGTTGGTGGGAAATGTCGGATAACAGATTGCGCAAGAAGGTTTTTTCCTGCTGGAGTAGCTCCAGGCTGTTAGTTAGTCTTTCAGCCATCGCATTGAAGCTCCGGCCAAGTGAGCCGAAGTCTCCATCCTCCGTCTCAGGCAGTTTTTTATCAAATTGCTGTTCCACAACCTGCTCGGCCGCATGGGAAATCGTTCTGACTTTCACAAAAAATTTACGATACTCCCACAGAAGCAATACCATGAGTGGGATCAGGAACAACAATACTTGAGTCGCTGTTTTTAAGGGTAATGCTAGTCCTGAAAGAGCCGGCTGATCTTCTAAAGACATACCCGCCTGATATCCGTATTGTGCAAGGATACGTTGCCCCTCAGTGATGTCATCGGTATGGGCTCCTTGGGTAACAAAGTGAATCACCTCATTCTCCAACTGGGGATCCTTCATCAACAAATGTCCGATTAGGGCGCTATTCTGATTCACGATAGTTGTATTGATGCTATCAACTTGATGCTGCATGTATAAAAACATCATAAACGACAAAAGAACTTGCAGAGCAAGTACTTTAATGGCGATAGATTTCCACTCTGGATTTCGCAAAACTTCGATCATGTTCATCTCCCTATAACTTCCACATTCCATTTATACCCGATCCCCCGAACGGTTACGATATATTGTGGTGCTGCAGGAATATCTTCGACTTTCTCTCTTAATCTGCGGATATGGACAGAGAGCGTATTATCATCAATGAAGTCGCCCGAGAGATCCCAGAGATGATTCAGAATTGAACTTCTGCTGCATATCTGCTTCGGATTAGAGATCAACATCAATAATAGTCGGTATTCAAGCGTCGTTAGTGTAATTTCACTATTGTTTTTGAGTACAGTTCCTTCTAAAATACGCACCTGGATGCTATCGGACATCCATAAGCTTGCTTCTTGTTTTCCCTTGTTGTTACGTCGTAATACGGCTTTAATTCGTGATATAAGTTCTTTGGTACGAACAGGCTTGGTTACATAGTCGTCTGCTCCGAGATCAAGCCCTGCGACCACGTTTGCTTCCTCATCCAAAGCCGTCAAAAAGATTATGGGCACTTGCGACGTTACCCTAATCTCACTGCACAGTTGATATCCCGATCCATCAGGCAAAGTGACATCCAACAAAATCAGATCGATCGTCTTTGCCTGCAGTGCCTGTCTGGCTTCTTCCAAGTTCCCCGCCACAACGACCTCATATCCTTCATTGGACAGTGTATATTGAATACCAAACACCAGATTTTCATCATCTTCTACGAGTAATAAGCGATTCATCGTACACCTCAGCTTATGCTATTTGAATTTATATTAATTTTGTTGATTATAGAGTTCCTGAGTCATTATACATCATTTGCGTTTCTAAGCTAAATTTATAATATCCACCATACTTAAAAGTAATTGCTATGATCCGACATTAATCAAAACATAAAATAGCCTTGCCACAGCGCTAAATGCAATTTGTAAGGTTAGTGATGTTCATAGGCGAGATGATTTCAACTACTGCCCTGCAGTTTCCTAATGAATTTTGAGTGTCAATATCTTTTGGCGTGAATTTTAGATAACAATTTAATCTATACTGGCACAATGTTTTTTCTTAAAACAAAAAGCCGCTATTTAGCGACTTAGAATGGTACTTAGCCCGCGATTTTTGTCGATTTCAATACATCTACCATCTCGGACTCAGCGGTTATCCTTCTGCGTGTGGTCAGCTCAGGGTTTAAATCGTCCTACCTTCAGTCAAGAGGGTACCTTTGTGCCATTGTACATTATCAGACAATTCAATTGTACACAAATCCTAAAAAAGCCTTAATCTTCGCAGGGTTTTGATGTGAAATAATGTTCTTGTCATCCGACATTATTTGTGTATTTATTTGTGAGATACCATTAAATTTATAGTAAATATTATCATTAAAGTTTATAATTGCAAGTCCCTGACCTACATGATGAAAAAAATGCCATGCGGAAACGACTTCGCAGCGAAAAGGTTACACCCTTTCGGTTCGTCAGATGAGCGAGTTAATTGGGTGTATTTAGGCAATTCAAAAACAATCGAGGTTTCTGGAGATTCCTGCTACTCTGCTTGCAAAAAGTAAGCCTGGAGGTCGGGCGGCTTTGCCTTGCGCACAACCGGCTTAAGAAAGCGGCAATGATGGTAAAACGCAAAGGGGACAAAGCAGGATTGAATTCTACTTCGTCCCGTTTGAGCATATCGGTGTTATTGTTCTTCACCGATATGCCGTTTAAGGGCCTTTTGGGACAGCCCCTTCTCGATAATCAAAGGAGGAATACGCCTCTTTTGTTATTTACATAATCAATGATATAGAGAGAACTGCGTTTTGAATCAAAAGATATGTGCCTTTCGTTTGCTCGAGAATCTATATAATTCACTTCACCTTAGCTACAAGATTCAATCCGTTTCCCATTGAGAGCTTCCCAGTCAATAAGCTTCATTATAAAAAAATCACTATTTGCGATTGAAACGCTTTACATGATCAGCACAAGATGGATTAATTTATAGCTCAATGTATATTAGCGTTACCGTCTTGTTCTGTGGATCCTATGGCTGCTTGACAGTAATAGTAATCGTTCCTCCGGACGGTCTCACCAGCCGCTTCGACCAGTACGGCGCTATGCTCCTATACGCCCGGCGCTGCGTCGTTGACAATATCTTTACTCTTACTTTCTAACTTCTCTAGTAAAGTTTGGTTTTCTTTGTCTGTTAATAACGTTTTTATTCATTAACTCAAAGTAGGAATTGACTTTAAATAAATAGGTAATGATTCGCTTGGGATGCTTGTCCAAGACAGTAACCGACACCACCAATTGTAACTTGGTCTATTAATCTTCACGCTGAATGCCCCATTAAATCCATGGACATTTGGCAAGCTACCAACTCGGCTCCTTGTGCAATGACGGACTCTATCAATTCTTCCAAATACGGAACATTATTATTAGTTCATAAGGCCACGAATAATTTTTGGACCAACACCAAGCATATTCATTTTGGACATGCCAAGCTTCTTGCTGCCACGCGGCAGCATCATTTCAAATATTCGGCCAATCATGGTTTTGGATACAGGCTGGATCAGATGCTTTAATGAGGTTGCAGCCGGATTTATTACTGAACTAAGGAGGTCTAAATTTTCGGTTCCAGGGGACGTTGGGATCATAGGATTTGATAATACAGAGGTGGCAAACTTAATGGATCTGACAACTATTCACTATCCTGTGGATCAGCAGTCAGAGAATGCAATTTTAATTCTGCAGAACATGCTTCATTCAACTGACAAAACATTGATTCCTCTGGAATATACTTTGATTGAAAGACTTACAACTTAGTGATTTCAAAAATATCAAAGAAAATTTATATATAAGTGCACTCACCTAACTACATTAATTAACCTGGCTACTTACATCGCAAAACTAAAAGCAGAACTTCCTTACTTGCTTAGACCACTTTCCTATTTTGCAGCAGCCATGGGCCTAGCTTTGATCTCTATCAGTTTTGCAGGAGTTGGTTTTCAATTTTTCGCTGCTCCACCAGGAAAACCGATTTCAGGTTGGTTTGCTGATTATCCGATGTTTGAAGCTACTTTCATGTCTTTACTGATCGCCATCACAGGTGTCGGAGCCTGTATCTTCCCATTCTTCTTAAAGGAGAACCCTAATCCTAAACTGGTGAATACCCTAAAGTATTTGTGGTAATTGTTGGTGTTGTTTTCGTTGGCTTTGGCGTTTTAAATTACTTCACTCACATCGGTCTTATTGTCCTTACGATAAAATAATTTGATTCACAATTTTATAATAATTGCTTTAACAAAAAAAATCGCTGAACTTAGTTCCTTAACGGACAAGTTTATTAAGTATACTTACAGTGCTGAACATATCGTTCCTGATCTAAATACGTCTCCCCTCCCCGTTGATCCAGTAGACCAAACAAACTCACCCTGCTCACGATATTTGCTCATTGGTTAAACCCAGGGGTCTATTTGTAAGAGATACACTTCAGCGGCTTTTTCAACAAGCAATAAAAACGACTATATATCATCCGAATCCACCTGCTCTATGGTTGCTGCAGGTAACCATCCTTCAAGCAATGCTCCTCCTTCCGGATGATTGCTTGCGGCAAGTTCTCCCCCGTGCTGCCTAACAATTCTTTGTGAAATGGTTAAGCCTAATCCGCTGCCACCGGTTGAACGACTTCTGGATGTTTCCCCGCGATATAAGGGTTCAAATACACGCTCAAGTTCTTCCGTAGAGAAGCCCGGCCCGGTATCGCGTATCGTAAACTTAACCTTATCACCAACTTTGTTACATTGGACTTCGATTTCACTACCCGCAGATGTGTGTCTTACGGCATTATCCAGAAGGTTGTTCATGGCTCGCTCTAATAAATGCATATCTCCATGGATGATGCACCAATCCGTTACATGGAACGAGATGGAAACTCCTTTCTGCCGAGCCAGAGGACCCAGACTATCAATCGAATTCCGGACGACCTGGTTAAAATCCACCGTTTCATCATGCAGTTGCGACTCTACATACTCCATTTTTGTAAAAGTGAAAAGGTCCTCTACCAAACGATCCAATTGAGCTGATTTATCCTTGCAAACCGCCACATATTGAGCCATTTTCTCCGGAGATTGAGCGATCCCTTGCTCCAGACCATCCAAATAGCCTCGCAAAGCGAACAACGGTGTCCGTAAATCATGCGCAACAGCCGCAATGACGAATCGGCGTTCCTCTTCCAGTTCAGCCTGTTTTCGATAGGACTGCTCAAGTCCCTTGACCATAACATCGAATCCATCGCGCACTTCAGCGATTTCAGTGACCCTGGACATGGGTAACCGAACATCCCAATCCCCTTTTGCAATTTGTCTTGCTGCATTTCCCATTTTCTCGAGTGGTTTGAGAACGAATCGCCTCATTTCCATTCCGACAACAAAGATCGCAAGCAGCAGCCCGACAAAAGCCGACATCACTTGAAATTGATTGGATTTAGGTAAGTACAGAATAACCCTTCCCAGCAACTTGCCGTCCTCGATGACGGAGAACCGCTCAGTTGATAAATTAGTGCCTCGTCGGTCAGGATTGGAACGATAAATTTCCTGATCTTCTGCAGATTGAATGAGCACATCCATCTTCGCTATACGAAGCGCGGAATACAATTGGTTTTGCCAGTCTGGATCTGACCATTGGTCTGTGTCCGATTCAATTCGCTCCGTCATTTCCGATATATTTCGTTGCAGGGTCTCGTTTTGCAGACGACCTTGTTCGAAGCTGAGTGTCTTGGTTTCCATAAAGTGCGCAGTAACAAAAAAGATCCACGGCAATAGGAGGATAAAGAAGAAGCAAAGCATAGTAAACGTACGAATGCGGAGTGACCTCATATTACCCTCCCTCAAAGCGATACCCTACTCCCCATACGTTGACCAGGAATAGCGGTTTATTCGGATCAGCTTCGATTTTCTCACGAAGCCGACTAAGATGGACCCGAATTGTATGCCTGTCGCCCACCCCATCCCAAAACTTCGCTAGTAATTGTTCATAGGAGAAAACATGTCTCGGATGTTTGGCAAATAATCGCAGCAGCTCATATTCCCTGGGTGTGAGCACGATGTTATTTCCATCCACTAGTACTTCTCTTGTGGACAGGTTTAATTTAATGCGGCCGTAATCCAAGACCCTGTTATCCAATTGTTGTGGAGAAGCGGAACGCCGCATTACGGCTTTTACTCTGGCAACGATCTCACCCGGCGAAGCGGTTTTGACGATGTAATCATCGCCTCCGAGAGTAAGGCCCCGAATCTTATCCACATCATCGCTGCGAGCACTTAAGAACAGGATGGGTACATTGCTCTCCCCGCGAATCCGGCGGCAAAACTCAAATCCATTTTGTCCCGGCATCATAATGTCAAGAACAATGCAATCAACAGAGTTTTCCTTAAATATGTCCCACGCTTGGGCGGTGTCGCAAGCGGTTTTCACTTGAAAGTGGTCATTCTCTAGAAAATCCCTTAATAGCTCAACAATATCTAGGTCATCGTCTACAACCAGAATCGTCTTTGATACGCTCATGTTTATCCCACCTTTGCTTTCCTAGTTTATCATTTTTTTTAACAAGAACTAACGTGAGCTTATGTATTGTGATGATTTGTTTATACTTTTGTGATCTTTTTTCATCTTTGTTTGAGATATTCGTTTGGTATGCTTCTATTTGCGCACACGACCAGCCCCAACTTCGGGTGATCGTCCCGCACACCATGATAAAGGAGGTATACATATAGGGTTGGAAAATAACGCCTTCTCGTTCTTTCCTTTCGGGCCTTTGTTTTGTCTAACGCTGTTTTCTTTCCATGCAGTTCGAGTATATCCGATTCGTTATCGTTACAAAAATGGTCATCAAAAGAATGACATCGCTATGATTCTGATGGCCAATGGGGAAATTGATGAGAAGGAATATCGTAAGCTGAAAGATCTTTTGACTAAATAGAGACAAGGAGGATTTACGGATGCTTAACGTTCAAATTGTGTTGTTTGACGGCTTTGACCTTCTGGATGCGATAGCGCCTTACGAGGTCTTCTGTGCTGCAGCCATGAATGCTGAAAATGCGTTGAACGTAGAATTGGTCACCGCCGAGGGACCAAGATCCGTGCCTAGCGGCATCAACGGGTTGAGGATTGAAGCGAGTGGCGGACTGGACCCGGAACGAGCGGGGATCATTCTCGTACCTGGAGCGTCCGGCGACGTCGAGGGAGATGGGCCCGATTCGGTTCCGGCTATTCTGGGCCGTGCCATGGAGACCGAATTGACCGGCATGATCGAGCAGGCTCTCCAGCACAAAGACAGGATAGTCGCTACAGTCTGCGGCGGTTCACTGGTGCTTGCCATGGGAGGCCTCTTGGAAGGCAGACCTGCGGTAACGAACCATCTGGGCATGGACTTACTTGGTGCAACTGGAGCAGTTCCCATCTCGGCTCGCGTTGTGGACGACGGCAATCTGGTTACCGGCGGCGGCGTAACCTCAGGACTCGATGTAGCGCTGTATCTGGTGGAACGTGAACTTGGGCCTCGTATCGCTCACGCGGTAGAGCAGTTATTCGAATACGAACGAAGAGGCACGGTTTGGAAGAATATCGGGATAACGCCAAGCGTTAATAAACCATTGACGAGCGAAGAGCCAAACACCGTGGTGAACCAAACAGCGATGACCCCCACGCCCCGTACCCTGCACTGCAACACCGTACAAGCATCGGTCTTCGACGGAGATTGGGATACCACCCTCGCTACGCCCGTTGGAAAGCTGGAGATCATGCTCTCAATATCGACAAGACACGGTATGATTCACGGCACGGCGATGCAAGGAGATGAAACCATTGAGTTTATGAACCCCTTGCTTGAAGATAACAAGCTGGTCTGGTCACTTCGAATCACGAAACCCATGCGCTTGAATCTCAAATTTGAAGTTGTCGTCGATGGTGATCACATGGTTGGTTTCGCTAAAGCCGGCCTCCTGCCTGCATCCAAATTAACAGGAAATCGGGTTGCCTAATCGTAAGAAGGAAAATCCGCGGCATACACGTGCTCTGACTTCCAGATATGTATGTCGATCGTGTTTTACCGTATTCAGAAATGAAAAATGGAGCTTCGGGAGTTGCAAATGGATGAAGAAACGAAAATCGTTATATCTATTGCTAGCCTGTGTCAGCATTCTATTTATACTACACACTTTGGTGAAAAACTATTGGATCGATCCAGGTGCTTCGGGATTTTTAAGCCATAAGACCGGGCTGAAACGCGAACTTAATCTCCCGGTTTGGCTTAATGTCATGTACATTCATGTTGCATTCGCATGTGTGGCCATGGCATCAGGACTGATTAACTTTTCGAATCGAATATTTGAAAGAAGCCGCAGGCTGCATCGCATAAACGGCTATGTATATATCCTATCCGTACTGCTGGTTGTACTAACTTCCGGATATATGGCCCCCTACGCGACAGGCGGCAAAATAAGCAGTATGGGATTCAATCTGCTGAATATGATCTGGCTGGTTATCACCATTACGGCGCTCGTTCAAATCAAGAGGAAAAGGATCATTCGACATCGCAACTGGATGATTCGTAGTTACGTCTTTTGCTTCACTAACATGTTGATCCATCTCATTACTTCCCTGTTTCATCAGGGATTCGGGTACGTTTACCCTACTAGCTACACCATCGGCGTTTACGGCTCGATTGCGCTGCTGCTAGTTATTCCTGAAATCATCATCAGAACAAATCGAAAGGAATGGGTATCAGGATGAAAAAAATACTTAGCTTACTCACGTCGTTAACGCTCGTTCTATGTCTATTATCCCCCGCAGCAAGCGCAGAAACAAACAAGAATCCAGATCCATCCAAGGGTAAAAGCGTGCATGTACAAATCGTATTATTCGATGGGTTTGATCTGCTGGACGCATTAGCGCCATATGAAGTATTTGCTGCTGCCGGAATGTACACTGGTGGAAAAGTTACTGTAGAATTAGTATCTGCAGAAGGTAAGCGTTCGGTGCCGAGCGGGCTGAATGGACCTGCCCTCGATGCGCAAGATGTGTTAGACCCTGATCATTCCGGTATTATTGTTGTTCCTGGCGCTTCGGGGAAGCCAGCGGGGAATACCTCAGATGCTATTCCCAACATATTAAGGCAGGCCAAGGATACGGGATTAACAACGATGATGAAACAAGCTATGAATAATAAGGAAGTTACGGTGGCTACCGTGTGTGGAGGTTCATTGCTGCTGGCTATGGATGGATTGTTGAAAGACAGATATGCTGTCACCAATCAGTTAGGCATGAGTGCGTTAGGGGCTCTCGGTGCAATTCCCGTCGATGCAAGGATCGTGGAAGATGGCTCTCGTTTGGTAACTGGCGGTGGTGTTACTTCTGGACTTGATGTTGCCTTGTATTTGGTTGAGCGTGAAGTAGGACCACAGATTGAGAATGCCGTAGAGAAGTTATTCGAGTACGAGCGTAGGGGAACGGTTTGGCAAGCAAACGGCATACCGCCGATTAACTTTGGGACGAGCCAGGATACGTCTAGAAAAGAACAACCGTCTGCACTGGAGAAAAAAGTCGAGAAGTGAGGAATCGAGCATAAGTTGCAATGAAACATGTCGTTTCATCTTCTCACCTATGAAACTGAAAACAAGCCGGAATTTTGACGTGACCCCTAAAAGTTAGACACGGTTATTTTGCCAGGCAATTTGCTCAATATGGGTTCGGTATTGCACCGGACTCATTTTTGATTTTACTTTCAATCGTTTTGCATGTTAGTATTCCACATATTCCCAAGGTTTTGTATAAAATGCTCTACTTTCGAATTTCTTATAGTAAAGTATTCTGATTTCATATCCTCAAAGATTACTCCTTCACTGAATTATCATAACATTTTCCTTGGTAGGTTCGCGTTCTTGCTTCCAACCCGAAAACTGCTGTGATTGTATGCAAATTTCGGAAATGAATTAATGGGCGAATAACCAATTATATATGTGCCTAATAATCGGCAATAGGAACCTGCTCTTGTCCAATACGGTAATCGGTACAGGTTCTTGTCCTCAACAGCTAGTTTCAGTCCGATATTTCGCTTTAATACCTAGCCACCCGTGTTTAACCTCTCATCGTGTCTGTTGTTTCATAACAATGTGAACACTTTCATGTATTATGGTTCTTAATGAGATTTTAAGTGCATGTGCTCATCGTTAGTTATACATCTAATCGGCTAACGGACTATGTTCTTGTCTATCCCGGCAATCGGTACAAGTTCTTGTCCTTAGGGAACTTGTACCGATAAAATAAGAAAGCCGCTAAAATAGCGACTTCAATAGGAATATGTTCTTGTCCCTCGACAATAATAAAGTTAATAAATTTTTTTCTATTAACTCAGATTCTTACCTTAAGTACATACCTCTGTACGTTTGCTTAAACAGCATTAATTGTTCCTTAATCACATACGCTCACTAAGATGCACGTCTATCAATTAGAAAAGAAGCTCCACCTACATAAATAGGTAAAGCACAACTAATCTATTGTTCAACTGATATTCTTTATTTATAGGATTAGTACTCTAATTTTTCCCCATCTTCTGGAACTGATAACTTTGCGCCAAATCCGTGCTCTTTTGCAAAGTCTTTTAACTCTTTACGTGTTAGATAAGCATGATTAACTGCCTCCATATGGGTTGCAAACAATTCAGCTTCTGGAAGAGTTTGATGTACTTTTAGTACACCTTCTGCCCCCATAATTAACGGCCCACCAATTTCAAATTGATTGTTACCTGCGTTAATAATTACAACATCCGGCTGATATTTTTGTAGATTGTTCTCCACTTCGTCATACCAAACGGTATCACCTAATAAATATACAGTCTTCTCACTTTCATGCTTAAAGACAACACCGCAAGCAGGACCTGATATTGCTAGCATCTCGTCAACACTTGCGTGTTTTCCATTGGTATGAGTTAAAGAAATTCCCTCAAAATGTGTCTTATCACCTATTACATAAACATTCTTAAACCCTTGCTCACGAAGTGTAGTTGCATCATCCTCATTTTGCGAAAATAAAGGAATTTGTTTATCTATTTGTTCACTTGCCGCAGGATCCCAGTGATCTGGATGCAAATGCGTTACAATCAATGCATCCACGCCTTCTAGAATTTCATTAACTGACATTGGCAATTCAGTTATAGGATTACTCTCCAAATTTCCAGACATAGGCATCGGTGCATGTGGTGGTGCAAATGGAGGAATTTCACCTTTTTTAGAGAGCATAGGATCTACTAAAAAGATTTTTTTACCATACTTTATTTTTAACGTTGCATTCCTGATTTGCGTAATATACATCGAAAATCCTCCTTTAAATTTATCAAGTTATTTGAGCTCTGTAATTTACCGATTTGAATCAAAGTACCACTTGCTCACTCATAATAATCTAATCGGTTTATATTATCATTTTACCGTCTAATAAAAAATCATTACATTAATTAAAAAAGGAAAACAGCCAAATTACTTTATTTTCTAAAGAAAGTAGAACGATATAATTGATTCATGTAAGATAATTCTTTATATATTTTCCAGTAACACTGGATTTTGTTCTGCAAATTTGTTCTACAGAACCATTTGCCATTAATTGACCTCCATAGCGTCCCCCATTTGGCCCCATATCAACAATATAGTCAGCATTAGCGATCACATCTAAGTCATGCTCAATTACAATTACTGTTGCTTTACTTTGCACCAATTTATCTAATACACCCACTAATGTAGCAACATCTCGAGGATGCAATCCAATACTTGGTTCATCAAAGATAAATAAGTAGTTTGCTTGTTTTTTCTCTAAATAGTAAGTCAGCTTTAATCGTTGTGCTTCTCCACCAGAAAGTGCTGGCGTGCTTTCGCCTAGATGTAGATAACCAAGACCTAGTTCATTTAAAACTTTCAATGTTTTAGAGATGCTGGATTGGTTTTTAAAGAAAGATTGTGCTTCTGCAACCGTCAATTCCAGTACTTCCGCAATATTCTTTCCTTGCAAAGTAACATCTAATATCTCATCTCTATATCGCTTGCCCTGACATTGTGGACAGACTTCAACAATATCTGGTAAGTACTGAATATCTAGATTTACACTCCCTGTACCCTCACAATAAGTGCAAGCTCCTGAATTGTTATTATAGGAAAAATCAGTTGCCTTGAATGCATGTGTCTGATCCGCTTCCGTTTCAAAGAGTTTGCGCAGCTTGTCCATAATTTTAGAGTAAGTGGCTACTGTAGAACGAATATTTTTCCCAATCGGATTTGAGTCAATTTCTACGACTTGCTTGATCTTTCCTTCGCCTGTTAATGCAACATGGTCGGGAAGTTTCTCCTTTGCCAATCTGGCTTTCATAGCGGGGACGAGACTATCTAATACTAATGTGGTCTTCCCTGATCCTGAAATCCCTGTCACAACATTGAGACCATTCAACACAAACTCCGCACGAACTTCATGGATGTTGTTTTTACCTTGAACTGTAACTATTATCTTATCCAGCTGATTAGCATCTTGAATGTTACGAACAACAACCTCTGCTGATTTATTTAAATAAGCAGCAATAACCGACTGATCATTAGTAGATAGTTCACCTGGAGTTCCTGCACCGATAACTTCTCCACCATCTTCACCAGATAAAGGTCCTATTTCAATCAAATAGTCCGCTGCTTCTAAAATGGCCACATCATGATCAACGACGAGAACTGAATTACCTTGTTTAATAATCTGCCGAATAATCTGTATTAAAGCTTTTACATTTTCTGCATGGAGACCAACACTTGGTTCGTCCAAAACATATAAAATCCCTGTCATTTGATTGCGAATCGTACGAGCTAGTTGAATTCTCTGCAATTCTCCTGTTGAGAGGCCATTCCCTGCTCTATCTAAAGTTAAATAATCCAGACCTAGCGCGACAATTGGATCTATTAGTTCTTTCAACTCTTTTGAAAGTTGTCCAGCCATATTTTTCATCTCGGCAGGTACCCAGCTAACTAATTTATCTGAAAACTCTTCTAGCTGTAATAAATCATATTGGCTGACTTCTGCAATGTTTTTGCCCATAATAAGCGTCGAGAATAGTTCGGGATTATAGCGAGTTCCATGACATCTGGAACAACACCCTACATCATAAAACCGATTTAATCGCTCGATGGTATTATCATTTTTGGCAGTATTAAAGCTGTTTTCTACTGCTACAAAAGCATTTTCGTACTTGGCATTAAGTTCAAAAGATTTCCCAGTTGAAGTTGGAACCACAATGACTCGCTTTACTTCTGGTCCATGAAGTACAATTTCTTTTTCTTTATCCGTTAGTTCTTTAAAGGGAAGATCTAAGCGAACACCTTGCTGTTCCGCTAGTAAATGCATATGCGTTCTGCCCGGTAATCGCCAGGATGCCACGGCACCTTCTTTAATAGTTAAATCAGGATTTGGAATAATCTTCTTCAACTGAATTTCTCTTGCTTCTCCCGTTCCTTGACAAGTTGAACAAGCTCCATCTGAATTGAATGCAAAGCTTTCTGCACCATAGACCATGAAAGGGACTTGGCACGTAGGACAGTTAATAATCCCCATTCTTTCGTCTGTACCCATGAAATCCATGACTTCTGCTACTCGAAGTGTCGGCTCTAGACGATGCCCATTTGGACAAACATGAGAACCTAAACGTGAAAAAATCAACCGTAAAATGTTCAAGGTTTCGGTTAGAGTTCCCACTGTTGAGCGAATCCCGGGTGTGTCTGGTCGTTGGCGTAAGGCAATCGTTGAAGGGAGATTTTTAATTGCTTTCACATCTGAACGTCCCACCTGCTTAATACGGCGCCGTGTGTACGTGGCCAAGGCATTTAAGTATCGTCTTGTTCCTTCAGCATAGATCGTGTCCATCGCTAAAGACGATTTGCCTGAACCTGATACTCCAGTAATTGCAACTAAACGATTCAAAGGAATATCAATATTAATATTTTTCAAGTTATTCGCATTTGCTCCCTGTACATTGATATGCGTTGGAATATAGTTCATTTCATCCTGCATTGTTATAACCTCCTATCAGCTCTTTTTTTGTAAATTATTTTGTATCACATTAAATTCGTTGTTTAATTGGATTAAATTAGCTCAGAGATAATGTGTAGGACTTTGTAATTTGCATATTCATTTAACAGTTCCAAAAAGTTATTCAACTCATCATTAGAAGGAAATCCACCTTGGATCATATAATTCATTTGTCCAGAAATTCTATAATGGTGGAGAATAAATTGTTGTTTGGATTGAATAAACTCTAAATATCTTTTATGACTAAGATGCGTCATTTCAGTCTCGATAAACACCTGATGAGTATACCCAAGCTTAGACGGATCAACTTCAATTGTATATTTTTTTATAACGTTTTTATCCTCCATTTGTTTAATTCTTGCAGAAACCGATGGGGGTGTCATATGAACCAATTGGGCTAACTTATTTTCACGAATTCTGGAATTTTTTTTCAGCTGTTTTAATATCTCAATATCCGTATTATCCATTAAGTTATACACTCCTTATTATTTAAAAGAAAAGATGGGATATACCAAATTTTTTAAATTACTATATACAAATTTACAAGTACAGTATACACATACCACGTTAGCAGATGGTAAACTATAATTTTTATTAAAGGAGAATATGACATGGACAAACCACAATTTAATCACGTTGCGTGGTTCGAAATTGGAGCAAACCAACCCAAAGAGGTAAAAGATTTTTACAGCTAGATGTTTGGTTGGAAGTTTAAAGCAACAATGATCTGCCTGGTGTGAATTATGATGCAGTGCTTCAAGGAAATGGAGAAATGCCAACAGGCGGTATTCTGCACACTGCAAACAAGCTTGAAGAATACTCAACATTTTATGTGATAGTAGAGGTTCAAGAATTTTTGATAAGTATGGGCTTCTTCATCAGCCTTAGCAAGCGTATAAGTTGCCTTTCTATAAATTAATTGCATCAGTTTGAGCATAGCACTCATTACAAGCGCACTCACCGAGACGCCAAACTCTTACTTTATCGATTCATCGACAAGGTCAAAGTATAGGGGGCTTCAAAGCCGACATCGACTGGCTGTTGACGTTGTCCTTCAGTGGAAGAATGAATTATGATTTGATGCATAGTACGTGAAAGGGTTAAATTCGTCCCATAATTGTAAAGCATCGGTTGCAGAAATCAGGACCGGATTTTCTCCACCTGAGGGATCCGTTTCAAGCTGAAAAGGAATTATCCCGCCATCGTACAGCTTCTGGCCGACAGAAACCTGAACCTGGATGGATACCGTCCTAATCAGGGATGGCCCCAAGGAGAACGTTCCAGTTCGTTCTGGGTTTGATCCGTTGCCATATGCGAATTGCGGATGCTTCTCCAGCCCATAACTCCGGAGCTGTTATCCTCGATAACAGAGAGAATATGCAGCCCCGGCTCAAGGTAACCGCTCACATCATACAGCTCTGCGGTGTCGATAACGTGTTGCAAGATCCTACCTGTACCCCGTCGATCCACAGCTCCGTTTCCCGCGTCCGTTCCATTGTGAAGAAAAGTAATTTGCCCTGCCATTCCTCCGGAATAATGACTTGGTGTTCAAATCGGGCACGTCCCTCATACGCATGCTTCCGGGTCAGATGATCAGAGGAAACCTCCGGCTTCGATCCCAGAACATGCTCGTCGGGTGTTCCGGGTAATGCGATGGTCTTGGACACTAATTTTCCCGGATCAGTCCAGAGACATGGTTTGTCTGCTGCCATTCTCCATTGGTCTCATCCTTTCAATCCCGTTGTGCTAATACCTTCTACAGTGTACCGCAGGTTTTAAAGATGATGAGAATAGGCGGAATCAGCGACAGCGTAGCCATCGCAAACATGGCGGACCAAGCTGTACCTGAGCTCGGGTCTGCGAACAGACTGAGGGCGACGCTGATGGTGTACAGCAGCGGTTTCCCTAAATAAATCAGCGGCCCCGAAGAAATTGTCCCAGGACCAATAAAATTCAAATATGGCCGCTGTCACTAACGCCGGTGTAATGAGCGGCATAATGACACGCGCGAAAATACCGAACCGGCTGCAGCCGTCAATCTTGGCAGCCTCATCCAATTCGTAAGGAATGGTGCGGATGAATTGCAGCGGCAAAAAGATAAAAAAGGCAGAACCGAAAAGGGCCGGAACCAATCAGTTGGCCGAGCAATTGTCGATTAACCGGAACACTATTCAAAGCGTATATGCACAATTGAAAGAAGAAGGACTTCTGCTGATGCAAAAGGGGCGGGGAACGCAAGTTGCCGACGAAGAACAAATCCAGCGCTTTAAAGCTAACAATCCTCATTTTTCCTTTGTGGAGCAAATGATTGACGACAATTAGAACCTTCATTGATGATGCCCAAAAAACAGTCATTTCCGTCGGCGCTACCAATGACGTCTCATCACTGTTTAGCATGATAAGACAGCCGTGACTAGATCTGAATTAATTGACAGCAAGTAAGGGAATCCGAGACTAGTATTAGAACAATTCGACGTGCTCATGCAGTCTAACTGCTCTAATTTCAGCCAAAGCACAAATAACCACTACTCTCGTAGTGGTCATTGTTAAGTTATAGCTCACTTGCTGATCTCGGCAATCGTCTGTCTCCCTCCCGGTATAAACTGAACTTGCTTTTCTCTGCGAATGGATCGCTCCGAATCCTATGTTGTTATAGTGCGAAAAATCCATTCTGTACAGCTTGTTTCACCCACTCTTGGAGTGGAGTGCCCGGTGTAGCAGAACGCAACTCGTCGCTGACCTGGTCTGGCTTGGGAAGTAATTGAAAATGAGAATTTAATCCAAGCCATTTGTAGGAGTCGGCGAGGCCTTTTGCTGTTTCCTTGCCTAGCATTGGAGATAATGCTTCTTCGAACGCTTCCACGGGGAGAGAATAAAACTGTATTTTTCGATTTAATGTGGCGCTAAATTGCTCTGCCAGCTGATTTCCAGTTAGCGCCTCAGGTCCTACGATAGGCAATGTCTCCCCTGCCAGTTCTGGGTGGTTAAGTGCATATACGCTGTAAGCGGCTGCATCTTCCATACTAATCCATGCGACTGCAGAATCAGCAGGTACAGGGTAAGCCAGTGTTTGGTTGTCTACAACGCCGGGAATAAGGAAGTTTTCCATATAAAATGTAGGTTGTAGGATAATAGTCGGAATGCCACTTTGCTTCACATAAGCGATCAATTCTCTCTTAATATCATAAGCAGCAACACCTGTAACATCATCTGTAAAGAAACCGCTGGTATTAAAAACAAGGAGTTTAACATTGGCTTTTTTGGCAGCATCGACGGTATTACGGATGAATTGTCGATTACGCTCCAAGTCGTAGTCCACCGGCAGCACCAGGAATACTTTGTTGATACCGTGATGAGCAGGAGTTAGGCTGCTAGCATCTGTTAGATCGCCAACAAAGGCAGTAATGCCCTGCTCTTGAAGCTGAGCGGCCTTGTCCGAATTTCTTACGATTGTATGAACGGCGTGTCCTTCTTTCAGAAGCTTGCTGGCGACTGCTCCTCCTTGTACGCCGCCTGCTCCATATACTAATATCTTATCCTTAGTTGTCATTTATTCATCATCCTTCCGTTTACTAAAAGTAATTTAGTGACTATAGTTAAATAATATAGGTTTAAATTCAATAATGTAAGTACGCACATGAAGGATATATAGTATCCTTAAGGATACCTAAAAAGGAGAGAATCAGAGTGGATAATCAAGACTCACATTGCTCGCAATGCCCGGTTGAATTTACAGTCAATATGATTGGGGGCAAGTATAAGCTGCTTATTCTGCACAACCTTTCGCTTCTCGGCGTAAGACGGTTTAATGAATTAAGAAAAGGATTTCCCAATATTACGCAGCGTACACTCACTCGCCAGCTGCGTGAGCTCGAAAACGATGGGCTGATTAACCGACAAGTGTATTCTGAAATTCCACCCAAGGTAGAGTATTCTTTGTCAGAGACCGGGAAGAGCCTTCATTCTATACTTTATCAGATAGAGGAATGGGGCTTAAATTATATCGCAAATAATCCAAAAAATTCATAGGCCATGGCAAGTATGTCTCAGTTCACATCATACCCATGGTCTGTATTTCCTTTAAAAAAATAGAGAATTCGAGTCTGATTGCACTTTCCGGTCTCTGAACTGTCCCGGAGTTTCATTATTAAATTTGCGAAACACTTTATAAAAAGTCCGCTGGTTCTCATACCCTACCATTCTGGCTATCGTATCCAGAGACAAATTCTTCATGCTAGCCATCATATCCTTAGCCTTACCTATCCTTACCTGGTTTATATATTGCACGAAAGTATTTCCGGTTTCCCGCTTAAAGATCTGTCCAAGGTACACTGGATGCAAATTCAGGTATTCCGCCGCATCAGATAAAGAAATATCCTTCATGTAACTTTGCTCTATATAGGCTTTTAGCAGTTTAATATGTTCGTTCTGCGAGGTACCCATTTCTTCAGGAGAATTGCCAGACACTTCCAAAATTTCACGTTCTTGAATCAGTTCACATGCTGTTCTTCTTAGAACCTCAGCTAACTCCACCTGGTTAATTGGCTTAAGTAAATACTCTATCACCTGCAATTTAACAGCTGTGCGTGCATAGTCGAATACATCGTGCCCAGTTAGGATAATGAAGCGCTTTATATCTTTTTGCTGCGCTCGCCGAATCAGCTCCAGACCGTCTATCTCTGGCATATGGATATCCGTAATGATTAAATCCGGACGGACAAGTTCTATTCGTTCCAGCGCTTCGATGCTATCACGAGCCGTTATGATTTGCCTGAACGCTGTCTTTTCTTCCTCAATCATGTCTCGCAGACCTTCCAGAATTATTGGCTCATCATCCACAATCAGTAGTTTGAGCATTGGAGTATTCCTCCTTCAGCAGCAGTTTAAGGCAACAAACCGTCTCTTTGCCGGGAGTACTTATTATTCCAAGCGATGATTCTTTACCGTAATATGCTTTGACCCGTTCAGCCACATTACTAAGCCCGATGCCTGTCGTCTTATGCTGCGATTCATGCTTGGTGATACTGCCCTCCAGCAGCCGCTGAAGAAACTTTATCTGCTGCTCCGATATCCCGGAACCGTTGTCGGCTACCTCAATCCACACATATCCATGTTTTCTTTCTATCCGCAACGTAATCCGCTTGCTGCCCCTGTTCCTGGACAAACCATGGATCATACTGTTCTCCACCAGCGGCTGCAGGATAAATCTGGGACAAGGCAACGATAATAGCGTTTCCTCTACCTGGAGCTCCACCTCAAGGTCACTCATACGGATTTGATGTATTGCGATATAGGTGCTTACATGATCTAGCTCATCTCGAAGCGTCGTATGTTCCGACTTTGACAGACTGTAGCGGAACAAATTACCGAGAGAAAGAGCCATCTCTGCTACTTTATAATCCTTATTTGATCTGGCAAGCATTCGCATCGTTTCTAGGGTATTATATAGAAAATGGGGTTGAATTTGTGCCTGCAGCATTTTGAAATCTGCTTCTTTCTTAAGCATCTCCACCTTTTGAACATGGTTTACTAATTCATCCATGCGGCTGATCATTTCATTATAGTTCGTGATTAGGAAGCCGATTTCGTCTTTCCCAGCTTTCCCCTTAACGGGGTTGTTCAGGAACTCTGGCTCCACTCTGCGCATATGACGCGAGAGCCGGACGATTCGTTTGGTTAGCGAAGAGACGATCCAAAAGTACAGAGCGGACAGCAAGGCGAGCAGCGCCAAACCGCAAGCTACCCATAACTGCTTTACCCTCAGGAATTCAAATAAAGCTGCCCGTTTATTCACCTCGATAATCGTTAGCCCCAGCTTTGGAATATGAACAGAATTAATCAACAGTCGATCATGGTCGGCAAGAAATCCTCCCAAGGATTCATTACCAAACAGCTGGATAATGGAGCGTATTTGCTCATCTGACAGCTTCGTATTCGTGACATAGCTAACCATCTTTCCTTGACGATCAAGCACCATTATTGCATTATCCGGATGTACTTGAGTCAAGGCCGACACGAATTGATCTAACATTGCAGGGTCAACACTTATCTGAATAATACCTAGATCAGTAATATAGGAATTACTGTACAGCTTCTGGAAATAACTCAGTGCCGGAGCGGCAGGATCGAAAGATTGCTTCCATAGTCCCTGGGCTGGACGCAACTCTCCAATTTCATCAGGAGTTAGGAATCTCCCTATATCACGATAGTTCTGAAAACCGGGAGCCTCCAATAGCCGTTTCTGATACTTGGGATAAACTGTAAGATTTTGCACTAAAGGATCTGCCAGATAAGCAAACGAAAATGCTGGATTAATTTCTTTTAAATACGAGTAGATTAAATCACGGTCATCCACAAACCCTCCTTGCAAAAAGTCAATTAAAGCTGCATTGTTTTGATAAACCGAAGTAAGTGATTCCAGCTTAGCCAGGCTTGAATCCAGATTGGATGCAGTCTGCTCCAAATTTTGCTGGTTTGCAAGTTGATATTGAGTGAGCATTTTGTCATACAGCTGAATATAGGAGAACAGAGCGAAGAACAGAAATGGAAGCACAATGAGGAGAATGTAACCCAAGTACATTTTTGTACGTATACGCATATTACATATCTCCCCGCTGTCTAATATGGTATTTTAACGTTGGTGAGCTCATACAGGATGCGGGCTTCTTGAGCCTGCATCCTGTATGAGCGGTATAGTGCCTGTATGTTTGCTTGTTACTTCGTTAACTGATCATACTTTTGCTTAAGAGGACCGTACTGCGCGGTTGCCCATTCTTCGAGCTTGCTCATTCCGATTTTTTCGGCTTTTTTAATCAGCTCGTCGAAGGCAGCCTGTGCTTCAGCTTCTGTAGCAGCCAGATAGATCTTAGTGACCTCCGTTTTCACCATATTTTCGATGTTCGTGCGGATAATCTGTTCGGGTGAATCCGTGTCAGGATTAATCATACCTATCGCCGGATTAAACTTAATTATTGGTGAGTACTTCTCTCCCTGCCGTGTCGTTTCCGAGCCTTCTTTGTAAGATGTTAATGCCATTCCTACACCTGTCTCAGTAGGCACACCCCACCAGTACACCCCTTTTTTCTTCAGTAGCTCGAGATCGTTAATATCATAAGTGAATTCCGGGTACCCGGCTGTATTCCAGCTCCAATCCTTGCCCTCTACGCCCCACTCTGCCGTTCTCCAGCCTTCCTCTGAGTATAGATATTTCAAAAATTTGACGGTCGCTTCCACATTTTTATTACTCTTGGTGACATACATTCCCAGCCCCCCGGTTCCTGAGCTTAGGATGGAGGCCTCTGGTTCAAGCGGTTCGGCCAATTGAACAAAGCTGATACCGTTGTCTTTGTTATCCGCATTGAGGCGTTCTGCCCCGGAATAGGTCCAGGTATAGGCGAAGCCCTTCCCGGCAGCCATCATTTGCTCTGTCTCCGTCTCATTCTTATAGGCAAAGTTCTCGGATGTTATATATCCGTTCCGATATAGGCTATTCATATACAACATCGACTTGCGTACAGCGTCTTGTCTCAGATAGTAAACAATCTTCCCATTCTCGTCCACAAAACCTCCATAAGCACCGAATTGTGCATCGAAATATGGCCTTTGCCAGTTAGGATTAAGAATTAAAGGCGTCATCTCCGGATATTTCTCTTTGACAGTTGCGAACACATTATCAAGATCATCCAGTGACTTAATGGACGGATTACCTATTTCCTCCAGAACATCCTTGCGCATGGCTAACCCGGGAACCATCATATGGGCATAAGGATTAGCCTTCCACTCGGATTCAGGAGAAAAGTCATTACGAATGGCGTAATAATTCCCGTCACTTACAGTATTCACTAGTTCCTTTACTGGATCGAACTTCACATCAGGAGCATATTTAGGAAAAATTTCGTTATACGGCAAGCTTAGATTGCCATCTGACATTAGCTTGAAGTTAAAAGAAACAATGATATCCGGGAGATCCCCTGAAGCTACCATCAGCGCCAATTGCTTATCGTCCGTGGCAACCGTAATTTTCGGTTTCACCCCAGTAGCTTTAGTGATCATTTCCGGAATTTCCCCGGACCAGTCCTGAAAAGGATACCATGTTGCATCAACGAACATACTCAGCTCCACTGGCTTATTTCCATTGTCGGTAGATGATGCAACACCACTCTGTTCCCCATTTTTGCTGCATGCTGAAAGTACGCCGACTACCAAAAGCACCGCCAGTATAAGCTTAAATAGCATACGTGAGCTTTTCCCCATCTTTCTTTCCCCCATTCATGTGATTTTGGAAATTACCGGATGTTTAACCTTTTACCGAACCGAGCATCATCCCCGAAACAAAGTACTTTTGCAGAAACGGATAAACCCCGAGAATCGGAATAATAGACACCACCATTGCCGTCGCTTGAATAGAGAAGGGCGTAACCTTAGCTCTGGACATCGAAGCTGCTGCAGCATCCCCCGTGGGTACCATTGACTGATTGATTACCTGCATCATCCGATAAGTAAGCGTTCTCAAGTTCTCGTTCTGAACGAAATATGCAGAGTCGAGCCAGGAGTTCCACTGTCCGGAGCCAATGAATAGGCTCATCGTCGCCATCAGCGGCATGGAGACAGGTACAACGATGCTGAAGAATATCCTCAGTTCACTTGCTCCATCTATTCGAGCAGATTCTCCTAGTTCATCTGGAATTTCACGAAAGAAAGAGATGGCTATCAGCAGGAAGAACAAATTCAGCATGCTGGGAATCACGTATACCCCGAATGTGTTAATCAGCCCGAGGCTTTTGAGCACAATGTAGAAAGCAATCAGTCCACCCGAGAAATTCATCGCTACTACCACGATAAAAAAATACGTTTTTCTAAACATCAAATCTCGCTTCGCAAGCCCATATGCAACCATACTGGTGAAAAACACTGCGAGCACCGTACCCACTATCGTCCGTAGGATCGAAACCAGAAAAGCATTTACCCATTTGGGATCTTCAATAAAGTAGATGTAATTCCCCAGCGTGAACTCCCTCGGCCATAAATACATTCCTCCAAGGTTAGAATCAGATCCTGAATTGAATGTAATGATAAGAATGTAATAGAAGGGGTACAGCGTAATAAACACAATGATTAATAAAATTACCGTTATCAGAATGTCCAGTATCCAATCCTCCATCGTTCTTTTCCTGCGCATGGCTTCACTGCCTTTTCTGTTTGAGTAATGACCCTAGGCTAGAACAATCCGGTTCCCGAGAACCGCTTGGCGATAAAATTACTGGTGAAGATCAGGAAAACCGAGATTACCGACTGCATAAGGTCAATTGCTGTGGCAAAAGAGAACCGTCCCTGGGCTAGACCAACCGAAAATGCATATGTCTGGATAATCTGCGACTTCTCGTTGTTGAGCGGATTCCCCAGCAGCATCGACTGTTCGAAATTTGACCCTACCAATCCGCCTCCCAGAATACTACCGATGGTCAGAATGAGCACTACTATGCTGGCACTTTTGAGCCCCGGTAAGGTAATGTACAGAATTCGTTTAAGTCTGCCAGCCCCGTCAATCTCCGCTGCCTCATACAATGCTGGATCAATGCCAGCCAAAGCTGCCAGAAAAATAATTGTCCACCAGCCTGCCTCCTTCCAGATCGCAGTCATAACCGCCAAGCCATAGAACGAATCGGGATCGGTCAGGATTTGTACAGGTTCCTTGATGATATGCAGCGATAGCATCAACTCATTGAAAATTCCAAAACCGGATGAAAAGAAAGCGTATGCAATACCAGTCACTACAACCCAGGAAATGAAATGTGGCAGGTAGCTTACAGTCTGTACAAACCTTTTAAAAAATACATGTTTGACCTCGCTAAGCATAATCGCAAACAGGATCGGAATCGGATACGAAAAAATCACTTTCAGTACACTGAGTATTAACGTATTGCGCACCAGGCTTGGAAAGTTGTAATCGTTAATCAACTCTCTAAAATGCGACAATCCTGCCCAGGAACTGGTGAAGATACCTTCAATACCAGTAGAAATTTTGTAATTCTTGAAGGCGATGATAATGCCGAACATCGGAATGTAGCTGAAGACCAGCAAGAAAAGAATCCCAAGTCCTACGAACAAATGAAAGGGTAGCTGCTTGTGTAAACGTTTTAGAAATAGTTCTTCTTGAATGATGTCCACCTCCTTGACGGCTAATAGATTAACTCGCTTTCTAGGTTAAATTATAGGTTCCTCAAACCGTCATGAACACAGTTCATTTCCAATAATGAGATGTCCATTTTCAAGGTGTCACAGTTGGACTGGTCCTACAATTGAAACGCAACTGTAACCTCGGTACCTTCACTAAGTGTTAACTGAATATATTTCCCGCGTAAGTCCTGTTGTACATCCGCTTTACTTCCGTCGATCTTGGCTTGAGTCCAAGATAGTCCCACCCTTATTCGGATGGTATTTCCATTCTTGCTGGAACTCACTACTACATGCACCGTTTTGGCGGAAAGATTCCAGGATAATGCCTTGACTTCGACCCAGGTTCTCGCCATAAGCCCATGTATAGAACCCTTTGTCCAATCAGAAGGCAAAGCCGGAAGAATCTCTATTTCACCCGTATCCGAGAATAACAGCGCTTCATTAATGGCTCCTACAGTACCGAAAGAGGTATCCGTGCAATAACAATTGCATCTTCTGTTTGAATCATGATCTGTCATTAAGGAGCTGTAATAACCCGCATCCCTCATCATGGGAAGAAGTGCTGAGAGCACTCCGTCACCATTTTTCAGCCTAGCTTGAACTAGCGCCTTATGCATCCAACCATGCCCAGCGGTATCGTCGACAGTATTAAATCGATCTCTATTGTCAATCGCAATCTTTGCAGCCTGCTTTAACTCCGGATCGGTTTGTGTTTCATAGGCTGGCCATGCCACATAAAGATGGCTCAAATGTCGATGATTGTTATTTTCCGTATAATCACTCATAGCCCATTCGCGCAAAGCACCATCATAGTCATATTTATAATTTGGCAGCAACTCAAGCAATGCTGTCCACTTAGCTATGGCTTTTTCATAACCATCGCGCTTGACTGCCTTTTCCATGGAGATAACCATAGATAGACCATCCCGTGCAGCAGAAATGTCCATGGTGGCATTCGCCGTGATTGTGCTGTTATATCCGATGGGGTGATTCTCTGGAGAATATGTGGGAATAATTAGGTATTTCTCTCCTGAATTCAAAGTCTTTTTGTCAAACTGGTAGCATGCCTTGCCGTTGATGTCCGTGTAATATTCCGGTGTGCAGATCTGCTGCCAAAAGTTTGCCTGCTTGGTAAGCAAGGGAAGCAGAATATCTTCTGCAAGATCCAGATAGCCTTTGTCTAACAGCTGTGTGAACTCCTCATCGCTCATGCCTCCATCTTGTACACTCAGAATGGTCTGCAGTTCATGAATCCGCATATTATCATGAAGCGGTATCTTTTGGTTGCCGTAACACTGCCAGTATTCATAAATGGGCAGAAGGCACCAGCTTGCCCCCGCGTTCCAGTATTCGAACGGATAATCATTGTCATATTCCACATGCATCCCGCGATCGCCGTCAGAGTTAACGGAAACCTGCAGTGCATCGTGCATCCCGTACGCCATCCGCGCATTGTATTCAAAGTCGGGAGTATTTCTCAAGAAAAATATAATATATCCGAGCTGTGCTTGCGTTAAATGGCCTGTATTCATGGAAGCAACCTGCAGATTCACATTAGCATCAAGCGTATAAATACCCCGCCAGCCAGGATTCCACTCCCCGGTCCACATTCCATATAAGCGCGGTGCACTGGTACCGCTGCAGCAGATCATGGCATACCGTCCCTGGTTATACACCTGCTCCATAAAAGCATGATTGACTCTGTCCGGAGTTGATTTTTGCGTTGTGATCAAGGTCTGGTTGTCTGAATTTTTGTAGTGGTCGTCGCCATCAATACTGAAGCTCACTGCATTAAACTCTACTGAATGCTTCCTTGTATGGGCAGCGAGAGCTGCATCATAATTTAATTGACCGTCTGAAGCCAAATATTTTTGCACAACCGCGTTTATATCTTGATAGAGTTGGTCTACGATCTTATATTGTGTCATTTCAGCAAATTCTTCGATTCTTCCCATAGAGTGAGTTCTGCTTGAGCGCGTAATTAAATATACGGCATCAGCGTCCTTAATCTGAATTACCGGATTTGGTTCTCGCCCAACATTGATCAGTTCATGACTGCCAGCCATCAGCATTCTCTTCTTGGTTCCGTTTACAACAACAATCTGAGTCAATCCGGCATACCCGCCGTAAGCTAGTTCACTTCCCTGATACACCGGATAATGAGCAACCTGGGCGAGATAATTCGCACCGGAGTCCACCAGCTTCTTATATTGCAGCTCCCTCAGCTCGATGTGACCTTCGTTCGCTCCGCTTATTGTGGAGATGTCATCAATGGAGAGGGTTATATTAATTTTTGTGCCTGTAGAAGATGCTGTGATCTTGGTAAAAGTTACATTATCCTCACGGGACGTAAAGGATGTGCGGACCCATTCCCCATTCTCATCGCTGTAGCGTACCCCAGTCTCTGCTGTTTCATAATTCGTCCATCTCTCATAACCACTCAGACTTCCTTGGGAGGGTATACTGAATCGGAGTTGGTGTCCAGGATGGTAGCTATAATAGAAGGTTCTGATCCTTGTGGAACCGGTTTTATTCGTAACCTTCCATTTATCGTTCTGCTTAAAAACATTTTGTCTGGCATCAGTCAGTTGCTCCGTCAATTCTTCCGGAATCACTCTTGGATCCTTGGAAGGATAGTTAAAGAACATATTCTGAAAAATAAAACTGTCCGTATACGGCGAACCTGAAGTAATATATCCGTTCTCCCCGTTTCCGCTAACCATACCCTCCCGCCATGCATTTCCGGGATTAACAGAGGAAACTTCCGTGTAGGCGTTTGCATAATTTCCTTTCTTATACAAGCGTATTGTTTCCGGTAAACTGGTCATTAGGTCTCCTCCTGATCTGTTTGGGCTGCAATTATTAACATTACGTCGGATTTCAGTAATAATTATATCAATGGAGACTGGAATTCGTTATCCTTGGAGATGACAAGGAAGAGGGAAGCATGTCGTAATTTTACAAGGGGAGGGTTAGATCGCATGGAATTACCTAATATTAACATCGGAAATCTAGATATCAAACTGACTCTTGGCGCAGTAGTATTGAACGTATTGTATGTTAAGTTCGGGTATTTCCACAGTCCTATGCCTGAACACAGCCATAGCCAAGGAAGCTACGAACTGCATTTTATTCCAACCGGCCAAGGTATTCTGAATGCACAAGGAAACCGTTACGCAATCACGCCCGGCACGTTATTTGTAACCGGTCCAGATGTCGTTCACGAGCAGATTCCGGATCCAGAAGACCCGATGGCGGAATACTGCATTTTCTTTGAGATTTTGCCCGGAAATTCCATATATCCGAATGTCAAACGTTCCTTCGTAAGAGAGCAGTCTCTCCCCGAATTACTGGTATCCACCCCCTTCTGGATTGGGAAAGAGGATGGGAAAATGCTCGAATTGTTCAAAATGCTTGCTGAAGAGCTTTCCCTTCAACAAATCGGCGTCCATCATATGGCAACCAACATTCTTGAGATGATTGTAATTTGTTTGTTAAGACATTACAGCGAGAATCACACGACCATACCGTCCCTTCCCCTGAAGACTCTTGATGATAGCAGACTGCTTATGATTGAGAACAGCTTTTTATACCAATACAGCTCCATTAGCCTGCAACAGCTTGCTAACGAATTGGGGCTAAGCACAAGACAGACGGAACGAATGGTTCATAAGCAATACGGTATGTCCTTCAAAGATAAGAAGCTGCAAGCACGAATGGCTGCAGCTTCAAGGCTTCTACTCACAACGGAAACTTCCATCGGCCTAATCGCAGCACAAGTGGGTTTCGCAACACCGGAACAATTCAGTAATGTATTCAAAAAATATTTTGGGATGACAGCCACTAAATACAAAAGGAAGCGTTGAAACGAAGCTAAAACCATTTAGAATAAAGCCTACTTTGTTTACACTGGAGAATTCCGGATTGAGCAACGAAGCACTATGTGCTTCACGTTTACTTTTTATTGGATAACTTATCAAAAATAGCCATACTCAGCGTTAGCGTTGTGTTCGCATGTGAAATTACAACAGTCCCAAAATAGGCAGTACCTGCTGCCGAAATCGATGATGTACCTGCCTGGGTTCACATAGAACCGTTTACTGAAATGAAGGTTGTAACCACCACATTGCCTGTACGGGTTGTCATTCTTACATGACCTCTGCTCTAAATAATCAAATAAGTTAACTTCAGTACTACTAGAATGAAGCATATTCCTTAAAGTTCTACATTCCTCGGAAATGCTCTCTTCATAAGCATTCATAAGATCTAATAGCATTGATGATTCAACTCTAAAAAGTAATCAGGAAGATATTTTTGAATATTCTTTAAATTATCCATTACTTGGTCTATTTTCATAGTAAGTAATCTTACAAGATATACCCTGCGTTATTGAGAGCAAGTACATTTTCAACCGAAATGTTATCCTTCAGCCAAATACAGGTTACTAATTCCTGTTGTATTAATAGGAGTCTAGTAATAAGAGCATTCTTCTTTTTATCACCCGTGAAAAGTGATGTGTGGTGAATTTTTCACTATATCCCAGATCGTCTGCTAATATCATCGGTTTTGGAATTGCAAATTTAAGCTAACCTTGAGATAAATTCGATATGTGCTGTAAAAATTTTGTGCTAATGTTTCCTATATCTCGTAAAAAAATTTCTGTTGCGATATTATCACTTTTAAACAATGTCGTATCATAATAGAGGTATGTAGGATAAAGAGTACTTCCTTTGAGATTCCCATCTTCCAGTTTGTAGGCACTTATCCATTCCTTTAATCATTGAACTAACCTGCCCATTAGTTTAATGATTATGAACAAAATAACGATTAGATAAACACCTAATCGGCATAAGAACATCTTCTTGTCCACACGGTAATCGGTTCAAGTTCTTGTCTTTTTTACAACTACTACGATCTAGGCAATGTGTTCGTCCCTTGTTACAAAAGTATATTCCCCTTTCCATTAAGGCTATAGTTCCGGTTGAAATACTTTTGAGCATTGAAGCTGGTCTCTTGATCATTATCCAGCCATTAGTGCGTTAATTACTCAATAGAGACCACCACTTCCACTTAGATAGTTTCTAACCGGAAATGGGAACATGTTCTTGTCCCTCTCGGCAATCGGTAGAAGTTCTTGTCCTCAACTGCCAGTTTCAGTCTGATATTTCGCTTTTTTAATGTCTAGCCGATCGTGTTTAACCTCTCATCTTGTCAGTTTTCCTTTGAACATTGTTATGTATTATGGTATTTAATGAAGTTGTAAATGCGTGTGCTTAATGTTTAGATATACACCTAATCGGCAATCGGACTATGTTCTTGTCCTTGGATCGGGACAAGAACTTGTACCGATAAAATAAAAAAGCCGCTATATTAGCGACTTCAAAGGGACTATGTTCTTGTCCCTCGACAACGGTCAAAGCAAGAACATTGTTCCTTAGGCTTAAGTTCCTCTTTCTGACCTTCTTAACAAGAACAAACAAAAAAACGTTAATCAATTTTACCACGAAGATTAACGTTTTTAAAAATTCAATTTTTTCACATATGCTTCAACTGATTTTTGGAGTTTAATAAGATCCATATCTGGTTTGCTTCCTCTGACCATCAGTGCAACTGTATGATTTTCACTCCGTTGACATTTTAAAATAAGGCCCTAAGTCAATATCGTAATTTTTCCCGTCTAAAGGTTTAATACCAGTCTTCATCGCATAACTACCCTGATTAAAGGTTGTATAGGACTTAGCAGCTGCAGGCATTTTTTCTGATAGACGTTCAATAATGATATCTCGTTTTTCTTTAAGGATGGTTGACTCGTCGCTTAATTTAATTGAATCATGAAAATCTTCGAATTGACTTTGGTTATGTGGCACAAAACTTCATCCTCTCATTCATAACTAATAGAGAAAACTATATTGGTGAATTATGTTATTTCCTAGCTCTTCGTAAACTTTAATTTTAAGAGACTTTTGTCACTATTTTTCAAAAGTTGGGGCCAATCTCATTTTTAATGCTAATCCAACAGTTGGAAAAAGTCAACTTTTTTTTACGAACACTTGATCCTGTTGTATCCTTATGTTGTGTTATGTTTAACATTAAAGTACTACATGTTGAAATTAATTATTTATAAATTTCCATATAGTTTTCGCCTTGGAAAGTGTTGAGATCAATAAACTGGAGATCTCGAATTATCTTAAATCATTTTTACCTATACTTGGTCAAATCAATAAAAAAGGAAGTCTTGATGATATTTTAAGACCTATAAAGTTACTCTTGGTAAAACTGAGCGGATGAAGGGAGTTATGTTCGTCGCAATTTCAGTTGACTTGTACCGAAGACTCCAGCATCAAACGTGACGACTTCCATCTCCTGATCACTTGTAAACTCCGATTGGTGCAGTCCAAGCTTTAGAATCGGTTCAACTGCACTTTTCGCTCCAACTTTAACGCAGACGCCAGGGAGCTTACGGCAACTTTCAACACGATAATCACCGGCAATAGTCGATACACCGATCAGTGCGGTCATACTCAAGTAACTCCCTTGTTTGTCCATATGATCCGGAATGAATGAGTCGGCAAAGCATGATTTTTTGTACCGCTACTGAACATCCAGTCTAATATTGTTAATGCATTAGAGAGTGAAAGGCTACCTGACTGCCCGACGGAAATGGGCATAACCTCACTTAGCCCTAGTTCTTGTCTCAATTTAACACTGCCATTAACACCGGTTTCCAAGTCCGTCTGATGACAGTGACAGAGCAAGTCAATTCCTTCGGTCCAATGCCCATTCGTTTCGATTAAATTCGTTATCCGCACCCATGGCATTTCTACTCCCACAGCAGCCTCTGCGTGATGAATTGTCAAATACATAGCTCGTTTACCTCCTTGACATACCGATGAATAGCACAACCGTAATAGCCACCGAAGCCAACGGAAATCGTCATATAAATGTCGCCATGCTTTAATAAGCCTGTAGCAAGTCACTCCTTCCTTGCATCCTTTATTCTCGAGCACGCTGTTCGTGAGCTATAACAACTGCTTGTCCGTCTTCCACATCTCCATCATTTGGCCCACGGTATCATCCATTCCATCGAAATGCCCAGGGCAACATTCAGGTTCTTCTCCGGCGGTTCCTTTGATAAACAATCACGTCCGAAGCCGATCTGTTCAACTTTCATCCTTGTACCGCTGGAAGAACCATCTGCGGTTGAATTAGAACCAGAAATAAATTGCATTGTGTTAATTTTTTATGAACTTAATAGTTTTTTTTTTATATATGAATACTAGAAAAAGAACAAATCAACCCCACAAAATGGCTCGCGAAAGGACGAAGTACATTGACCTTACTTTCCAGAGAAGAAAGAGCATCGCAACAGACTCAGGAGCAATCCGCACTAAACCGTTATCTAAAAAGAATGTCGATTCGGGAACAACATTTAATGGACTTGCAAACAAAAACCCCCTTCGAGGTAGATACTCCAGAACGGGTAGCATTTCGTGAAAATTTGATTCAAAGGGAGTATCCCATTTCTAAAAAACAGATATTTTTAGTAAACGATATCATGCCTTTTAAATACTTGGCAAAAGGAACGGCGGCTGGTAAATCCGTATGTCGCATTGTTATAAGAGGAGATGGCGGAGGTATCTTGGGACATGGTTCCGGATTTTTGGTCACACCAAACCTGCTCTTAACCAACAACCATGTTCTGGAAAATTTTGAAACAGCAAGCATAAGCTCGGCCCAATTTGATTATGAATAGGGTATTGAATTCCAGGAATTCCAATTAGCACCTGATGTTTTCTTCATGACCGATGCACAACTCGACTTCACTTTGGTTGCCGTTCAAGAGCAATCAACAACAGGCAAACATATCAGGGACTACGGATACTTGCCATTGGTAAAACAAACAGGGAAAATTCTCATTGGAGAATATGTCTCAGTCTTTACGCATATCACATAGTGCTGTTATTGAGCTAATGTCAATTTATATGATCTCTTGACTTAAAAAAAATAGCCCGCTATGCGAGCGAGCTTGATAATCATCTTCATTGAGTTAAAGAACATAAGGAGTTGCCTCTACACTTTTATTGTAATTACTGGACTACCCGCAGAAATATTTTGTGCCCCCATCCGACTTACTGACACATAATTGTCAGAGTTCGTTATGATCAGCGGAGTAATCAATTCAAAACCTCTTTCTTTAATTTTCGCCAAATCTACTTCCATCAGGACATCACCGACATTCACCAAATCACCTTCTTGGACTTTGAGAGAGAAGCCCTCGCCTTTCAGTTTGACCGTATCAAGGCCAACATGGATCAGAACCTCCACACCATCGTTGGCAATGACTGCAATCGCATGTCTTGATTTGGTTATCGTGGTAACTACACCTTCAACAGGAGATACAATCGTTCCGTTTGAAGGGATAATTGCAATTCCTTTGCCCATCGCTTCACTAGAGAACGCCTCATCTGCAACACTTGCAAGGTCAACAACCTCTCCAGTCACAGGGCTATACACCGTCATCTCTGCTTTCGTAACAGATGAACTTGAACCTTCATCCGTTTCCTCAATAGCGGAAACGGATACGGAATCCGTTGTGCCTTGCGTTGCTAACTCGCCGGATTTGGTGCGGGTTTGGTATCCCCACAGATAGGTCAAAATGAAACCAACCACCAGACCCACCGCCATTTGCAACACATAACCATAGAAGCCGGGATCAATGCCTTGAGGATTGACTGCACCAGGAATACCGAATACGCCGGATGGAGCAAATGCATAAACTTTGGACAAAAAGGCTCCACCGATCACTCCACCAATACTACCACCGATAATCGCCATTATGAGCGGTTTTTTTTGAGGAAGCAGTACACCGTAAAGTGCTGGTTCACTCACACCGAGCAATGCTGTGCCACCAGTTGAAATACCCAGTGTTTTCAGCTGTTTATCCCGTGCTCTCAGTCCAAAGGCCAAGGCTGCGCCTGCCATCGCAAACTGATTCGCTGCCAGTAACCCCATCACAGAATCGTAACCAACAGTTGCCATGTTGTTAATAAAGATTGGGATAAAGGCCCAGTGCAAACCAAACATGACGATCAGAATCCATGGTCCACCCAATACAAGTCCAGCAAGAATCGGATTAAAATTGTAGATAGCCGTTGTAATATCAGCAAGACCGTTACTGAGGTATGTGATTACAGGACCGATGATGAACAGTGTCAGTGGCACCGTAACCAAGAGTACGATAAATGGAGCCAGAAAATATCTAAAACCTTGCGCGATACGCTTCTCAATAACACGATTTAACAGGGATGCAAACCATACCGCAACAATTGCGGGGAATACGGATGATGTGTAATTCATGATATTCATCGGCAGACTGAGGAAGGTCAACTGCTGCTCAGAGCCTACAAAACTCACTAGCGCGGGGTAGACCATGGAACTTCCAATAATCATTCCCACATATCGATTCAAGCCAAAGTATTTGGCGGCGGAGCTACCCAGGAAAATCGGGAAGAAATAAAACAGTGCATCACCGATAGCATTCAGTACGATATACGTTCCATCCGTTGCCGTCAGAGCACCGAATGCAGATAGACAAGCCAGCAATCCTTTAATAATACCACTTGCTGCAAGCGCTCCCATAACAGGCATAAACACACCGGAAATCATGGATGTGAAGCGGTCAAAGAGACTTTTCTTCTCACCTTGTACCTCATTGGAGGATTCAGTATGGCTCATGTCTCCCAGGAGGGAAGACAGCTCATTAAATACGGGAACAACCTGATTCCCGATGACCACCTGATATTGTCCTCCTTGCTGAATAACGGTCAGCACGCCATCCATTGCTTTGATCTCTTCGGCATTGGGGATTTTGCTGTTTTTGAGTTCGAATCTCAACCGGGTTACACAGTGGGTAACCTTATTGATATTTTCTTTGCCTCCGACACTGCGTAACACATCCGTTGCCAGTTGACGATGATCCATGCCTGCTCACTCCTTCATGGGTGAGATATGGAATGAACAAATAAGCTCGTGTGCATTCAATGTGCATTCCATATCTATTCTCAGTACTGTAAATAGACATTACCTACAATACCTGTCGGTTCCTGAATCAGGAACTGGGACAGGAAATCTTGCTGTTCTTTTACAAGCGTATTCGTCACTTCAATCACAAGTCTGTTGCCCTTTGGTTGTAAACATCCGCTTGCTTCGTACGCATAAGGCGGACAGATTCGCGTTCCGATATCATGCCCATTCAGCCACACTTGAGCTACTTCGTACGGTTCATGAATGACCAGCCGCGCTGCTGCCGGTACTTCGTGCATATCGAACTCTATCCCATATCGCACGGTCCCCGAGAACTCGGGTAACATCGTCGGTACGGCAAGTGAAGTAAGTTCAGCACATGTCCCATATGCAGAGAATTCCGGGTATTGCTTAGCCGTTGCCAAGGAGAGCTTCCACTCTCCTGTAATCTCGTGTAGGTTGGTGTATGAACAATGTGCAGTTGAGACTTCCGCGATCTCTTCACTCAGTGCAGTCCCCTGCACAATCAACACAGATTCATATTTTTCGAGCCTCAAGGAGAATGATTGCTTGTTTCCATACATGCTGGTGTGAAGTGGTGAGAGTGTATTCGCAAAAGCATTATAGATGTACATCTCATCCACGCCCTTCAAAGCCGGAACGGTAATCGTGGTCTCAATCGCTTTTGCCGGATCTTCATTGAAGAACATATATACCTCACCGTCGTTATGACGGTAGTGGTAATAACGCAAGTAGGGCTGGTATTCCGAAACGGTGATCTCATACACATGGTCACTCCGCAGGCGCGTCGCCAGTTCATCTAGTGCAACAATACTCACAGATTTATGCTCCTTCAGATCTGACAACTCGCTCGTGCAATCCTCTCCTTCACTGCTTCGAGCAGGAAGTCCATCCACGAAATAGACCTGTAAACCGGCTTCGGCATAGGCAACCAGTTGAGCAATTAATTGACTCGGTAGCGCTTCGGCATAAGGGATAATCAGGGCAGAGAACTGTTCACGGTTCATCTGGAGTTTTCCGTCTTTCACCTGCGCCGAGATCACCAGTTCCGATGGAACGATGTCAAAATCTATCTGGTTCTGCGTAAGCTCTCTCGCGGGCTTCTGGAACAACATATACTCTCCAGCCCACTCCGCTTCTGCATGATACAGAATGGCTGCCGGTGCAACATGCACACCATCCGATAACAGATGACTTACTCTGTTCATGTAGTAAGTTAGTATTGGCAGATACCGATACTGCGGATCATATCCGTTCGCGTATAGATGAGGTGGACAATCTGGATCAGGATACTTTTTCGGCGAAAATGCATGTGGCACAAAATGGTTCACACCCCGTACCAGCATGTGGTCCGTTAGCCATTTCATCAGTTTCAGCCCTTCTCCGAACCCATATGCACCGTACACTTCACACATGGTACGACCGTGCTTCTTAGGGTCCAGGTGTCCGAGTGAGGTTCCCATCTTCGCCATTCCATAATGGAAGAACTCACCGTCCCATCCAGTGGATGTGAATGATTTGTAATAGCCATCATCCATGCCTGGCAGAATCTGATGAAGCACCACGTCAATGCCGGACATATCCTGCCCCCACAGACTGCGATAGAAATGCCCTGTACCATAACCGAGTCTTGCATGAGCGTTATTGTCTTCAATGACATGCCCAATGTACTCTACACCATGGGCGCGACACCACTCTCCCAATCTGTCCGTGAAATGTTCTGCGTATAATCGAGTGATCAGATCCATGTAGCGATAGCGCATCTCTTGTCCTTTCACACCTGCATTCGCCCACAACAAGGGGAGTGAACGAATAACATCATCGTCGGATCCTTCCTGCTTTAACATGTCCTGCAAATCTTCACACCACGGAAGAATCATATCTAGGCGTCCGATGGAAGCCAGTGTTCCTTTTACATTGCCAAACCTTGGCTCATCCGAGAAAAATCCAGCCAGTGTCGATCCAAAATCATCTTTGTATCGATCATAATGTGCCTCGTACACCGTATCAATCAGCACCTGTGTGGCTTCGGGCACAATTGGATTCAGATATCCTTCGGTTGCTTTTTCCCCTCCATCATAGGTAAGAACCAGCGTAAAGATTCTCCAACGCCCCTCAGGCAGATCCCAGTGCACCGTTCCTTCATGTAATTGTGAGGTCAGATCAACTAGGGAATCGGGATCAATCTCATCAGGTCCCGTTTTGCGAGCGGCAACTACACCAACAATCCGATCTTTAGCCGAGAAGACTTGCTTTTGTTCTCCCTCATGATCCGACTTTACTTGCTCCACTCCAACACTAATACCTCTCTGGCCGGGTCGTTGCAGCGCCCATTTCACCAGAATCCCCGCCTGAAGCTGGGGTCCGACGAAATCTTGTTGATGTATTTTCAGAAACTGCTTCTGGTACTGGGGATAATCCGTCTTGATTCTGCCAGCGGCATATCCTGTAGGAAAATGAGAATCATCCAGAATCCACACTTTCATCTTCCGGTTACGCGCCTCATCCATGATGATATCCAGATCTGTCCACCATTGGGGACCTACAAAATCCGGATGCGGGCGGGATTCCACACAAACCGCCTTGATGCCACTCTCCTCAATAATCTGCATATGTTTACGCAGTACAAGTTCTTCTTCACCATGCTGCCAGAAGAAAGGCAAAATATAATTGTTCTCCCGGTTTTCCAACACCTCGGTCATCTTTCTCATCAAAAACCCTTCCCTTCTGCTAGACAAACAACTTCGTTGTTTATGCTCTCTCCTATCTATCAAGTGTCAAAATTACATATTATAGAAAGGAAATCCCATATGAGCCAAAACATAAATCAATACATTAAAATCCATTAATCAATCGTAAACAGACCAATATAAATATAAACAAAGATGTTTAATCACTTCACACTTTTAATATAGCGCTTTCAAATGAAGACCGAAATATCAAAACAATACATATTGACTGTCATAAATTCAGATGTTAAGGTTACTATAAACTTCAGCCGACTGGAGGCAGTGAGCATGAATCACGACCAATTGGATGCAAAGCTTCGTAAGCTTACGGATAGGGATCTGCATTATCAGGCTCATCCTTCTGCACACTCTGCTACCTACGATTCATTGAAGAGAGTAGATCATGAAGGACAGAAAGTTTATGTTTTTGCGGACATGATTGGAGAGAAAGATAACATCACCATTTCCAAGCACACACGGTTTGCCGAGGTTCCGCTACATATTCACACTTTTATTGAGCTCAGCTTCGTATATTCCGGTCAGTGCACCCAGATCATCAATGGAAAAAAGGTCACGCTAAAGGGCGGACAGATCTGTATTGTAGATACAGGCATTCCCCACGCCATTCTGTCCACATCGGAAGAAGATGTGATTATTAATATTCTGATTCGTAAGCGTTACTTTTCCTCTTCTTTCCTGAGCAAACTGGCCAACAATGGCATTCTGTCTCACTTTCTGGCGAATGCCATCTCAGATCGTAAGAATCATAACCGGTACATTATTTTTCATTCCGAGAATAACACCAACATTCCTATCCTGATGAGACAACTGCTCTGTGAATTTTATGACCCGTCACTCGGCTCATCCGAGATGATGGATTCCTATATGCTGCTGATCTTCTACGAACTGCTGCGTGTGTTCCAGTACGACACGAATCGTCCTCGCACACTGACGCAGAACAAGGTGACGATCATTGAAATTTTGAAATATATTGAGAATCGTTATATGGACTGCACCCTCACATCCACCGCGGAGCATTTCAACTTCAATGCCAACTATTTGTCCACCTTGATCAAAAAAACAACCGGTCAGACCTTCAAGGATCTGGTTCAGAGTGAAAAATTCAACTACTGCGCGTTCTTGCTCGCCAATACCAATCGCCCGATTTATGATATTGCCAGCAGTACGGGGCATAGCAACTTGAGCTTCTTTTACAAAAAATTTCAGGATCACTTCGGCATTACGCCTCAGCAATATCGGGAACAACATGCTGCCAGAATAATGGAATGATAGTGAATAAAGAACCCTTTGCATCTGTTATGGCTTCCCTCTCGGGCTCAGTGAAATGTTTATAGTTCAACCAATATTGTCAGCAAAAAAACTTCCCGAATTTTCAGGATAAAGTTTATGTGCGAGACGGAGAAGAACTTGCAAAATGGTGGATTGCACAAACAAACAGACCTGATGCTATTCTTTGTGCTAATGATGAGGTTGCAGCCGGATTTATTACTGAACTAAGGAGGTCTAAATTTTCGGTTCCAGGGGACGTTGGGATCATTGGATTTGATAATACCGAGGTGGCAAATTTAATGGATCTGACAACGATTCACTATCCTGTGGAACAGCAGGCAGAGAATGCATTTTTAATTCTACAGAACATGCTTCATTCAACTGACAAAACGTTGATTTCTCTGGAATATACTTTGATTGAGAGGCATACGACTTAGGTTATTTCAAGAATTTCAAAAAGAATTTATCAGTACTAGGTCAACTCTGGTCGACAAGGGCATCAAAATACTGGATAGCTTGGGAAGAAGGTCTACACTCGGTATATTTCAATAGCCAGAAACGTTCAAAAGAGACTAAACGACCGTTTCCTAATACAATATGGGAAACGGCCGAAATTAAATCCTCTTATTACATAACTACCTGTTATCGTTCTGTTATAGAGAGTTGTTTTCGAAGTGCACTTTCTTTTCTACCATATAAGAAGTAATAAAAAACAAGTGTTGCCAAAACAAGCAGGCCAAGAAATACGTACAAACCATCATATCCTGTATATGGAATGATCAAACCGATAACAGATGGTCCAAATCCGTTCCCTAAATCTATAAATATAAAAAAGGTGGCAGTTGCTAAACCAACTCGGTGAGGTTCGGCTAAACCAATAGATACAGCTTGAGATATAGAAGAAATGTTACCAAAACCTAGAGCGACCAGTCCTGCTGCCAGCAACAAAGTAACTCCACTCGTAACGGATCCTAAAAGGAGTAAGCCTGCCCCGAAAAGGACAAAAGCTGGATACATGATTACGTTTGCTCCCTTTTTGTCCACGACCCGTCCAGTAAATGGTCTGGATATTAGGACAAAAACGGTATACACCATAAAGAAAAAACTTGCCGATTCTACTAAGTTCAATTCCAAAGCATAAACATTTAAGTACGATATTATACCAGAAAAACAAAAACTCATCAGAAATGCAATGATTGCTATGGGTAACACATTCAGTTCTATAAAGTCAGCAAGTTTTATTCCCGTTCCTTTTTTCGCTTCAGTGTTATTAGACAAAGGAATTTTCATGAAAATTGCAATCACAAAATTAATAAGTCCCAGCAAGAAACATAAATAATAAATCATATTGAAACTTACATTCTGACTCATATACATACCAATAAATGGACCTAAACCAGTCGCTAATGCCGTACTAATTGCAAAATAACTAATTCCTTCACCTTTTCGAGATGCTGGAAGAGTCAAGACGACAACTGTGCCTACAACAGTTTGTGCCATCCCTACCGTGAATCCATTTATCAATCGACTTAAAATGAGAAAAGAAATATTGTAATGAATGAGGTAAAGTAATGTTGTTAAAATAAACATAAGCAGTCCAGTTATCAATATTTTTTTTGATTTTACAAGGCGTCCTGTTAATACCCGACCTATTAATGATCCGATAATGAAAACACCTACAATAATCCCTGCTTGGCTGGAGGTTGCATTAAACTCATTAATGGCATACAGCGTAATTGTCGAATTTAGTAAAAAGAATATTAAAGTTATAAAGAAATTTATAGCTGAAAGAGAAATGAACTCTCTCGTCCACAGTCTTGTATTTAACTGGCTCATGATGATTCTCCTTGGTTATTTAATGATCAGAAGTGACTTGAGGAAAGTATCCCGTCACCTGTGAAATGACAATAATTCCAGAAAAGAAGCGAAGCGGGTCCTAATGTTGACCGCTTTTTTCTGGAATTATCACATAACTCAATATTTTATTCACCGAAGTTCAAATATCCATTATATTAATAACAGTGGAGAGTTTGTAATCAGCATGTTTATTTAAATCAACTAGAAAATCATTTAAATATTCATTTGACGGAAACCTGCACTCCAACATATAACATCCCTCTCCACTAATCCTATAGTTATTTATTATATAGTTCATTTGTGTCTCTATAAAAGAGAGATAAAAATTGATAGTTTGTTTCTTTTGTGAATATCGTAATAAATGCGTGTATATAGCAGCTCAATTTAGCTTGATTAACTTTAATGGTATATCCCTCAATAACTCCATTGTCTTCTAATTTTGCTACCTTGGACGCAGTAGCTTGTCTAGTCATATGAATTTTTGTGCCAAGTTCTTTCATCGTAACTCGACTGTTATTGGATAATTCATCTAATATTCGACGATCAGTATTGTCTAACATTTGTTTTGTATTCCTTTCTTTAATGAATTGAGGATCAGCATCTTTAATTTCATTTTATCCATTATGCAACAAGTATAGTCTGATTTAGTACAATACACCACGCGCAAATTGTAAATACTTATTCATCAACTACGCTTTTTAAAATCTCATAAGAATGAATCTCCTTTTTAGATTCGTATATATTTGATATCACAATGAGTTCATCTACTTGATACGTCTGCTGAAATTTAATCAAATCACTCCGAAGAGTGTCCGCGTCACCCAGAATGGTATACCCTAGTCGATGGTATATAATGTCCAGTTCAGCTTGAGTTAAAGATTGTAGGAAGTTTTCAGTCGGCGGAACAAGCTGACTTAAATTATTTGTATAAATATCGATACATACTTACAAATGACTCGATGAATCAGTGTAGCCTCCTCCACTGAATCAGTTACGATCACACAGATACAAGCCATCACATAAGGTTCCTGCAGATAAGCAGACGGTTTGAAGTTTTCACGATAAATAGTCAGCGCTTCACTCATATCATGCGGTGCGAATTGTGCACCAAATACATAAGGTAAGCCAAGATTTGCGGCGATTTTAGCTGAACCTGTAGAGGAGCCTAATACAAAAAGTGGCACATTCGTTCCGATACCTGGATAAGCACGAATTTCCCCTCGAACGCCCTCATTTCCTACATATTGCAATATCTCTTTTACTTCTCGTTCGAAGAAAAACACACCATTATGGTTAGACCGTCGAATCACTTCAGCAGTTTTTTGATCCGTCCAAGGTGCACGCCCTAATGCTAAATCTACTCGATCCGGATACAACGTTTCAAGAGTTCCGAACTGCTCAGCTACAACTAAAGGTGAGTGATTAGGTAACATAATACCACCTGAACCCACACGAATTTCCGCTGTGTTTGATAGTATGTGCTGTACAATTGAGACGACAGCTGCACTTGCATATGCATCATGATTATGGTGTTCTGCAAACCAAATACGATTCTATCTGCAGCCTTAGCTAAAGATACTGCGGAATCAATTCCTTTTTTCATTGTTTCGCCTTGTCATAATGGAGCAACTGACAAGACAGATATATCAAATTTTTTCATGATTTCACCTCAAGAATACTATTTTTATGCAAAATTGATAGAGAATATAATCTTTTATGTTGAATGTAGATCCCTCTCGATCGCATATCAAATAAATGTATACTTTCTTAATCCATTGTTACATAGAGAAAATAAAGTGATCTCGCGCTTTTGCTTTCAAGTTGAAAGTTTATATAAAAATAAAATTGCCATTTTCAATGTAATAGAATATCTAATGGTCAAACATATTTTCAAAAATAAACTATAATATCAAAAATACTCGAATTAGTAATATCATCTTCACAACAAATCCGGCTCCAAGGCTCATAGCATGATCTAAGAATGGCTTGAACTTGATTTCCATATTACAGACGACATCAAGATTCGGCGTTCTTCACGGTTTATTAAAAATAATGAAAGAGACCCTTCAAGGGTCTCTTTCCATACAAATTTAAAATTACTAGACGTTTTTTCTGTTTTCACCTTAAAATGAGTAAGATTCTCCATCGTCTGGAACTAATACATTAGACTCAATTCCTTTTTCGTTGATAAAGTTCTTTAATTCTTCTCTGGACAATCCCCAATGGTTAACTGCTTCCAAGTGGCTAACAATGATGTCAGCTTCAGGAGCTGCCTTGTATACTTCATATATGTCTTCTTTACCCATAATAAGGGGGCCACCTTCAAGAAACTGATTTTCACCACCGTTTAGCATAATAACTTCTGGTTTATAGGTATCGATAACTTCTTGTACATTTTCATACCAGACTGTATCACCAGCTAAATACAATGTCTTTTCATCTGTTTGTTGGAAGACAATCCCCATAACATTTCCCATGAGCTTTGCCGTTTCTCCATGTCCGTGACGACCATCAACTTCAGTAAGTTCAACTCCATTAAAGTCTATACCTACTTCTTCTTCCATGACTTCAATATTCGTGAATCCTAATTCTTTGGCTAATTCAGCATCCTGTTCATCTTGCATAAACATTTTTATGTCCTTAGGCAGCTGTTCTTTTGCTGCTTGATCAAAGTGATCCTCATGTGTATGAGTAATGATGACAGCATCTACACCATCAAGAATCTCATCAACGGACATTGGTAATTCAACGATTGGATTTCGATCATCTCTTTCGGCTGGAAGGAAAGGATCAAATTCACCTTTTTTGGAAAACATCGGATCAATTGAGAACTTTTGCCCACCGTATTCTACAGTTAATGTAGCATTTCGGATTTGTTGGATATTCATTTCCTGTTCTTGTTTTTGAGCAGTATTTTGCTCATCTATTGGTTGGCTCTCCTGAGGGGTACCGCAAGCAGCTAATAATGCGCTCATCAGAAGTGCTGTTATTAGGAGCATAAATGTCTTTTTATATTTCTTCATATTCATAAAACCTCAATTCTTAAATTTATAATTATTTTTTCATTTGAATACACAAGATAATGAAAAGAATTGAATTATCTCTTCTTCTGTGTATGGCCACGGCTAAATAATAAAACTATCAGCAGCTTGAATTGCAAAGTCCAGATTATCAGTACACATACAGCAACAGAGAAGGACTTGCATCCGATACAACGGAAACCTAGCAATACTGGCCTTAGCATAGGATATGAAACATAACCGCTTACTACTCCCTTGGCATTTGCATAACCAGGATAGTCCTAATTCATTCGCCGCCATTTCATTCTATGAATAGTTTTCTCTCCCTTTGGCATAGAGCCAAGTAGTACTCCTGTTGCCATAGAACGACCCAGAACTGAGAAACATCTGGTAACTTACCGTAATAAAACATACTTTGTCTATTGTTTTAGTAGGAATTGGAGCATATGAGCGCACTTAGTTATTCTGAGCACTGGCTTTTACTAAATAGTTTCACCTTGATTTCCTGCTTTTTTATATAATGTTTTTCACTTAAATTATGAAATTTTTGAGGTATTACATCATTAAGATGCGAATCCATTACCTTCATTCTTGGATAACTTTTGCAAATAAAAACACTCTTTACGAAGGATCTGTTGCTTGACTTTTTCTGCATATGGTAGCCCTTTTTAACGCTGCTTTTCATTAGTTCATTAATTCATTGTAACAAGTCCCATCATTTTTTCACCGTCCTAACTGATTTAAATTTATTCAATAATTTGAGTATGGAAGCAACGTTTCATATGGTTTACCATTGTTTCTCCTAGGTCAGTAAATGTTGCTATCCCTCGTTTATGAATGGCTGTTTTGAATCCTTCTGCGTCTGCTCCTGCAACTGTTAAAAAGTCACAAATATCCGTCGTTACCCCAATAGTATGGACCTTTTCTACTCCTAAAATTCTTAAATTTTCAGCCAAATCGGTTTTAAAAAATGCATTATAGTTCGTTTTAGGTATATAAAATACATTTTCATGATTCTTATTATCTTGAAACCAATCATATAATTCTCCGTACAATTGTTGTCCTTCTGTACCCACAATATTATGAGGTGGCCACAATTCAAAATGTGGGTCATTTTGTTGATGCGCATCCATTGATACGACAACTACATTTCCCTCTGCTAAAAAACTTGTTGCCACATCCTTAATATAAGGCACGATGTCTTGCGCTGGCTTACCAACGGTCAATGTTCCATTATCAGCAACAAAATCATTACTCATATCAACAATTAACAAAGCTTCTTTCACCATTTTAATTCAACTCCCAGAAGTTTTTTTCGGAATTACACTTCTTCTAGATGTTTTCCCCTATACAGGGACAGCATTTCGGGCGTGTTTTTTTGCTTCCTCAATGTTTTTCATTTTGTTGTCCCAACAAGCCTGACTTAGATCCACAGGATATTCCGCTGGATTTAATGAACGTTTGTATTCGTCCCATAAAAGGCCTAGTTGTTGCCCGGCATAGGATTGAATCTCTTGGGCTGATGGACTTTCATACACAAGTGTGCCATGGTCGAAAATATCTTCGTGCAAGTCTTTGGCTGTAAAATTGGTGACAAAATTTCCAATGTACGTATGCACAGGGTGAAACATATGAAGTTTTGATTCTTTTTCTGGTTGTTCGTTGGCTAAGGCGATATAATCCCCTTCTGATTTTTTCGTAAGATTATTGATAATACGATATACCTTTTTTAAGCCTGGTGTTGTGACTTTCTCAGGGCTTGCAGAAATTTTGATCGTGTCACGCATCTGTCCGTTGTTGTCTTCAATGGAGACCAGTTTGTACACAGCACCCAAAGCTGGTTGATCGTAGGCAGTGATGGCTTTGGTACCAACTCCCCATGCATCTATTTTCGCTCCTTGTGCGTTTAAGCTCATAATCGTATATTCATCAAGATCATTCGAAGCAAAAATTTTAGCGTCGACAAATCCTGCTTGATCTAATAACTTTCTTGCTTCTTTGGAGAGGTAAGCCAAATCTCCACTATCTAAACGAATGCCTACAAAATTTATCTTGTCGCCTAGTTCTTTGGCAACTTTGATTGCCGTAGGAACACCTGATTTTAAAGTGTCATAGGTATCCACTAAGAAGACGCAATTTTTGTGACTTTTTGCATATTTATGGAAAGCATTGTATTCATCTTGATACGCTTGAACAAAGGAATGTGCATGTGTTCCTGAAACAGGAAGCCCAAATCGTTTTCCTGCTCGAACATTACTTGTGCTTGAGAACCCACCAATATAAGCAGCTCTTGTCCCCCATAAAGCGGCATCGAATTCATGTGCGCGTCTTGATCCAAACTCTGAAACGGGTTGATCACCTGCGACTTGTTTAATTCGAGAAGCTTTGGTTGCAATGAGTGTTTGATAGTTCACGATATTCAACAATGCCGTCTCGATGAGTTGCGCTTCGAATAACAACGCTTCGATACGAAGAATGGGTTCGTTGCCAAATACAACTTCCCCTTCTTTCATGGCACGAACCGTCCCTGTAAAACGTACAGTTCGTAAAAAGTCAACGTAGTCTTCTTGATAACCAAGTTCTTTTAAATACTCCAAATCGCTTTCAGAAAAATAAAACGTTTGGAGGTAATCAATGATTCGTTCCAATCCAGCGAAAATCGCATACCCATTTCCAAACGGCAATTTCCGAAAATACAATTCAAATACAGCTTTTTTCGTATGAATATTGTCTTCCCAATAAGCTTCTGTCATATTGATTTGGTACAAGTCCGTGTGTAGGGCGAAGCTGTCATCTATATACTTGTTCATTACACTAACCTCCTAAGCACATAAAATTTGCTCGGACTTGCTCACGAAAAGTAGATATTTACAACTTAGTTTCACTACTTTTACGTAAGAGATCTTTAGCAAAGTCAACAAGTTGACATGCCTCTTCGGTCCGAAGAAACTTTACATCCAAACCATCAGGGCCTAGACGGAATCTATCCAGTGCATCAGCATCCTTGAAAATTTGATACAACAATACGGATCGTTCACTTAAACTAGATGACTTTTTAATCTCTGACAAACCAAGAGAATCATCCTGGTCATGGTAGTAGGTGATGTAATAGGTTTGCTCATCATATGGCAAATCGTGCTCACGGCTATACTCTTTGTAATACTCCGCCGCACGACTTCCATGTCCTTTATCAATCCCATCATCAAGACGCCTAGAATCATGGAAAACAGCGGCCATTGCCAGTGCGTTCTTTTCTTCCTCACTTAAGTTTTTTTGATGTCCGATGAAGAGTGCTAATAACAGCACGCGGGCGCAATGGGTTTTCGTATGCCATTCACTATCTGGAAGCCAAAACTCAATCTTTTCTTCCATGAATGTATACCATTGTTCATAAGGCTTTTTGATTGGTTGGAAGACTGATTCATTAAGAACATTGGCCAAAAACATCTTTCATTCCCTCCTCTGTTTCTATTGGGGTGGATCAACTTATTTCATTTGTACCAATTGCTTGTAACACTTCCGCAATATCGCCATCAATCCCAATAGATTTATCAGCAATGACATCTGGAATATAAAGCTCTCTCCCTTTATTAAAGGTAATATAGGTAGCATTTTCCTCTAATCTAGTTAAATTCATAAACGGGGCTTTAATCAATTGATTTCTTGCTCCTACACCTAATTCCAGTAGGACTAATTTCTTACCATTAGCATTTTCGATAAAATCCTGATAAGCCTGAAAGCTGGCTTGCCATGCCTCACCCCTTAGAAAATTCCGATCGACTTCGACATGGACCTGCATGGGGCCACCACATTCTGGACATTTAGGAATAAGGTTTGAAGGAACTTTTCCATTTTCTTGGTTTCGGGCCATTTTACTCAGTATTTCGTCACCTTGATAAATTCGATTATGGCAACCATTAGAACATTGCAAATACCGAATATTGCCCTCTATCTCGAAAAGACGTTCCTTTGGAAATCCTGCCAGTGTAAAATGAGAATCTGTATTAGAGGTAACCACAAAATAATTTTTATCCTTCACCAGTTCATAAAGGTTCTTCATAACAGGACTAGCTTCCTTGTTGTTTAAAAAGTAGGCGTACATACGGCTGAAAAATGCCCACTTTTCTTCCTCAGAAGGATATGGATAAAAAACTCCCTGCAGGATGCTACGAAAACCATACCTTTTACTAAAATCACCAAAATGTTCCAGAAAGGATGAATCCTCTGCAAAAATATTATAACCTCCCGAAATGGCCAGGCCGTTACTTGCGCCGATTAAAATGCTATCTGCCTTCTTGATTTTGCTTAAAACTTCTTGATACTTCTCTTCCATACGAACCTCCATTTTTTTAAATTTTGATGAATCTATTTTGCTTATTGAATTCGTGTAATGCGAAGCCGGATTGCTCAGTACTTATCCAATATCCGAATCTCTTTTTCCCTTCCCGTTCAAAGCATCTTGTAAGACACGTCCAATATCTTCTTTAATGGCAAGTCCTTTTTCACTTAACTCTTGAGGAACTAACGCATCTTTAGGATTTATTGTAATGTAGTAGGCATCCGGAAAACTGTAAGTCATATTCCAGAATGGCTCTTTAATAAACATCGGTGTCATTGTTCCAACGCCTAATTCCAGAAAGAGAATCTTTTTATCTTTGTTATTGATAAGATACTCATTGTATTTTCTTAATTCATATCTGTAAGAGCTTCCTTCCAAAAATACATAAGAGCGCACCCATGGTTCCATTTCCTGCCCGCATTTTGGACATACTGGAACTAACTCTGTTGGAATTCTGGTTCCATCTATGTTTGCATACATGTTCTCAACTTGCTCCTTATTAAAATAAACCTGGTCATGGCAACGGGAGCCACATTGAAAATAACGCATATCCCCTTGAATTGGGGAAACTTTTTCTTCAGGGAAAGTCTTGGAAAACTGTGCGTCTTGATTCGTTGTAACAATGAAATAGTCTTTACCTTGAAGAAGTTGCAATAAATCAAGGTAAGGGCGACCGGCTTCGGCATCATATATAAATTTGATTTCAGTAGCAAGAAAAGCCCAACGTTCTTCTCTTGTAGAAAATCGGTAATAAAAGCCCTCAAAAAGGTTTGTAATACCATATTTATCTGCAAATATCCCGAAATGCTTCAGAAAATTTTCATCCGTATGATAAAAACTGTGTCCGATAGCCTCAGACATCCCAGCAGCTCCACCAACCACAATTGCCTCAGCTTCTTCAATTTTTTGCAGTAATCTGTTTATATTGTCTTGATATTGTTGTTGTAATAACATCTTTTTATTTGTCTCCTTTACTTTGAATTAAATATAATATACAGCTGTTATGGACAAGTAAACAAGTATGCACTTTTTAGACATATACTATCCAAAAGGATAGTGAGGTTTTAATAAAATCCATACAATAAGGTTGCTGACAGCCGATTATTGGTTCAATAAAATAACCTCCTATACGGAGCGGCGTCCCTTCAAACAAGTGCTTCCTTTCACCAAGTATCAAATGGAGTTACGGGTAACTCCCGCTTATGCTTTGTTACTTCGAATCGGTTTTCAATATTCTCATTAACACTAGGCTTAACTTTGTTACCTAATAAATATTGATCAAGAACATCGTACTTAATCCCAAGTTCCGTCTCATCCGCTTGCAGAGGTTTGTTATCGAGCAAGTCTGCCGATGGAGTATTTAGATAAAATTGCTCGGTGGCATTAAGCTCCTTCAAGAGTTCGCGCCCCTGCCCTTTTGTGAGGCCGGCCAATGGAAGGATGTCAGCTGCACCGTCGTCGAATTTCGTAAAGTACCCTGTTACAGCCTCGGCTGCATGATCCGTACTGATGACCAGACATTGCTGTTCTCCAGCAATCGTGTACTGTGCAACCATACGCATTCTTGCTTTAACATTCCCCTTATGACAGTCAGCCATGACTTCACCCGTCGCATTATTATAGGCTTTGACAAAAGCCTGCCAATTGTGACAGCCTTCCGGCAAGCTTCGAATGAAATATGCATTTGTTTGTCGGAACGCTGACTGGAGCAAGGCAGGAAGATGACGCGATCCAATTTACATCGATGAGCGACTGTACTTGCCGTCCACAGGTGAATATTAGTGACCGGGTCGAAGGAAGATCCGAAAATCCCGATTTTTCCCACACCATCTTAACTTTTGAATGGGCAAATATTTAAACCTAGGGGTGTATAATTCGCCCCAAAATTTATTCCAATCCTCCTTTACTTAAATTCAAATGTATTATATAGTCTATATATATTTTTAAACAAGTATGCACTTTTACGGCGCATACTATCTAGGAGGATAGTGTAATTATGACAAAATCCAAGGTTAATGTTGCTGATAGCAACAAGAAGATTTCTGATAACCAAGAACCTTTTTTTGGCTACACACTCTCTATTATCAGCGGTAAATGGAAACTGTTAATTATTTACCATTTATCAAATAACGGTGCAGCACGCTATAATGAACTGCAGCGTATGATAGGTAAAATAACCTATAGAACACTCAGTTCCACCTTAAAGGAAATGGAGAGTGATGGATTAGTTCATCGTGAGGAGTATCCTCAAATCCCCCCAAAGGTTGAATATAGTCTTACTGAAAAGGGACAAACCCTTTGGCCTATAATCCAAGAAATGTGCCAATGGGGAGAGTTAAATAAAGAACATTAAAGAGAGATAACCGGATAATTGCATGGATGACTGGATCCTGAAGGATCATATGCTTTGTCTAATTGATAACTTTTATTCGATTTATTTATCAGATTAAAAGCATGAGTTAAGGGAGGAAATTTCGAAACAATTTAGTGGGATTTTGGGGTGGCGTCCGGAGTCTAGACGGAAAATCTCTAAGTTGTAAGTCGGATGCAGACGTGAATGAGTCTTCCTATAATGAGGCCTGGGAGAATGGCAACTATTTCTCCAATACAAACTATATTCTGCGTGAATATGG